>JBFYYH010000209.1:0-3949 GCA_041310125.1 Syntrophaceae bacterium
CGGCCCCCGATCTTCTCCCCGATATCCGGAAAGGAAAAACCGGTCAATTCGCGGGCCAGGAACATCGAAACCTGCCGCGCCAGGACAAGGTTCTTGTTTTTCTTGTGGGAGCGAATGTCGGCGATCTTGATGTTCATCTTCGCGGCGACTCCCTTGACGATCTCCTCGATGGTGAGTTCCTTTTTTTCTTCCTGACGGAGCACCTTCTTCAGGACCGCCTTGACCAAATCCAGGTCGATCTGGCGATTGGTCAGGGAGGAATAGGCCGCGATCCTCACCAGGTATCCCTCCAGCTCCCGGATGTTGGAGTCCGACTGGGAGGCGAGGTAGTGGCAGACGTTGTCCGGCAGGACGATCCGGTTCTCCTGTGCCTTCTTCTGGATGATGGCGATCTTGGTTTCGATCTCCGGGGGCTGGATATCGGCGATGAGTCCCCACTCGAACCGGGAGCGGAGCCTCCCTTCCAGATTCGGGATATCCTTCGGGAACTTGTCGCTCGTCACGACAATCTGCTTTCCGGAGTCGTGCAGGGTGTTGAAGGTGTGGAAAAATTCCTCCTGGGTTCTCTCCTTGCCGGCGATGAACTGGATGTCGTCGATCAGGAGACAGTCGATATTGCGGTACTTTTCCCTGAATTTCGGCATCTTGTCATAACGGATCGAGTTGATGAGCTCGTTCATAAAGACCTCCGCGGAAACATAGACCACGTTAATCTCCGCGAAGAGTTTCATAGTATGCAGACCGATCGCGTTGAGCAGATGGGTTTTGCCCAGACCGACGCCGCCGTAGATGAAGAGGGGATTGTAGTTCTTGGCCGGCTGTTCGGCCACCGCGACGGAGGCGGCATGGGCAAACTGGTTGCACGAGCCGACGACGAACCGCTCGAAGCTGTAATTCGGATTCAGGGTGGAGTGGGCGCGCGTCCGGGGGGCCTTGCGGGACGGACTTTTCTCGGACATTTTTGCCGCCGCCGCTGTGTCCGGCGCCGATTCCGGAACATTCTCCGGATCGACTGTAAATTCAATCAGGAAAGGGACGCCGGCCGCGGTTCGGATCGACTCCTGGATGGCGCTGAGGTAATTTTCGACCAGCCAGTCCCGGAAGAACCGGTTGGGGACCGCGAGACGAACCTGGTTCCCTTCCATCAGACAGATCCGGATCGGACGGATCCAGGTGTCAAAATTCTGCTGGCTTACCTTTTCCTTAAGGATATTGACGGTTTTATTCCAGAGAATGTCCAATTTTCACAATCCTATGCACAAGGTTGTCCACAGTTGTGGATAATGTTCGAAAGCGGCACGGCTACTCCCCGCCCAGGAGCTGCAGGACCAGGCGGTTGAGTTCCTCTTCGTTCGCATAGCGGATCTCGATCGTTCCCGACCTTTTTCCGGCCCGGATCTGAACGGACGCCAGCAGCCGGGAGGAGAGCTCCCGTTCCAGATCGGTCAGGCTGGGGTCCTTGCGGACGGTTTTTTTCCGCCCGGGGGCCTTTTGCAGCGACTGGATCAGGCGCTCCGTGTTCCGGACGTTGAGGCCTCTTTTCCGGATGGCCTTCAGGGCGCCGATTTGAGCACCCGGCAGATCCAAGGCCAGCAGCGCCCGGGCATGTCCCGCCGAGATCTCCTTCGAGATCAAGGCTTTCTGCACCGCTTCGGGCAGCTTCAGCAGGCGGACCGTGTTGGCAACGGTGGAACGGTCCTTTCCGACGCGGGCGGCGATCTCCTCCTGGGAGAGGGAAAAACGGTTGATCAGGGTCCGGTAGGCATCCGCCTCTTCGATCGGGTTGAGGGCCTCGCGCTGGATGTTTTCGATCAGCGACAGCTCCGCCACGTCGCGGTCTTCCGCGCTGCGGAGGATGACGGGGACCTCCCGGAGGCCGGCCGCCTGGGCCGCCCGCCAGCGGCGCTCCCCCGCGATGATCTCGTAGCCGTTGTCCGCCTTCCGGACGATGATCGGCTGGATGATGCCGCTCTTCTTCACGGAGGCGACCAGCTTTTGCTGGTCCTCGTCGTTGAAGTCTCTGCGGGGCTGAAACCGATTCGGGGAGAGTTCCTCGATTCCGCAGACGATAAACGACGGCTTGTCGCCGATGTCCTTAAGCAGATCGGGGAACATGGCTCCCAGTCCCCTGCCGAGCGAATTCTTTGGCGGCATCACATCCTCCCGTTGCTCAGGATCTCTCTGGCCAGCTCCATGTAGGAAACCGCGCCGCGCGATTTGATATCATAGAGCAGGATCGGAAGTCCATGGCTCGGACTTTCCGAGAGACGGACATTCCGCGGGATGACCGTCTGAAAGACCCGCTCCCCGAAGTTGCTGCGGACATCCTCGCTCACCCTCCTGGAGAGCAGATTCCGGGAGTCGTACATCGTCAGGAGAATCCCTCCCAGCGCCAGCGAAGGATTCAGCCGGGCCTTCACCAGCCTCATCGTGTTGAGGAGGTTGCCCAGCCCTTCCAGTGCGAAATACTCGCACTGCAGCGGCACGACCAGGAAATCGGAAGCGACCAGGGCGTTCACCGTGAGAAAGCCCAGAGAAGGGGGACAGTCGATGATGATGTAATCGTAAACCGTCTCCAGATTCCGGAGCAGATTCCGGAGCCTCTTCTCGCGGTCCTCGAGGGAGATGAACTCCACCTCGATCCCGATCAGGTCCTGGTTGGAGGGGACCAGATCCAGATGGGGGAGTTGCGTCCCGACGATGACCTCCTGAAGGGGAACCCTGCCGATCAGGCAGTGGTAAAGATTTTTCTCCCGGATGGCCTCCCCTCCGATGCCCATGCCGCTGGTCGCGTTTCCCTGGGAATCACAGTCGACGAGCAGGGTTCTCTTTTCCGCCGCGGCCAGAGAGGCGGAGAGGTTGATGGCCGTGGTGGTTTTTCCCACCCCACCCTTCTGGTTGGCCATGCATATGATTTTACGAATCATTTAACAGAATGAACCCCGCAAGACAATGAATCCCGATTCGGCAGAAAAAGGTATCACAGATCGCTCTTTTTTGAAAGGAATTTTAATAAATTTTTCAGAGAGGGGCGCGTTGGTAAACTATTATTTTTCTTGAGAAATCCGATCCGGGGCCCCAGACGTCCCGGCGGGCGGTGCAAACCAGGCCGGCCGCGGCCGAAATCCGCTCCGCCTCGTCCATCTCCTCCTGCGGATCAGGGCCCTTCATCGCGATGAGGATCCCTCCCGGGGCCAGGAAAAAAGAGGCCATCCGGATCATTTCCGGCAGCTTGAAAGCGGCCCGGGAGAGGACCGTATCGAAGCGGCCGGCGCAGGCCTCCTCTCCGATCAGGACCTCGATCCGCTCGCGGACGACCGTCACCTGGTCGAGCTTCAGCGTCCGGACGATGTGGGAGAGGAAGGAGGTCTTTTTCCGCGAGGACTCGACGAGCATCAGCCGAAGCCCGGGAAACGCGATCCGGAGAGGAATCCCGGGAAAGCCGGCCCCGCTTCCGAGGTCGATCAGCAGCCCATCCGGACAGGCGATCCACGGCGCCGGCGTCAGGGAATCGAGGAAGTGGCGGATCACGATCTCCCGGGCCGAGTGTTCCGAGACGAGATTTACCCGCCGGTTCCAGAGGAGGAGCTCCCGGTGGTAGGCGGAAAAGAGTTCCAGCTGCCCCCGGTCGAGACGCACGCCGATTTCCGCCGCGCCTTCGGCGAGGGTCTTGAGAAGTGCTTCCTGCATGGGACCCTTTTGACAGAGTGCCCCGCTCCTGTCAACCCCTGCGTCAGAAGTTGCTTTTTCCGTTGCAAGGCGGCGGCGAACCCATTATACATGCAATCCAGCGCGTCCCGTTTGCGGGGCGAGAGGGCGGGAAGGAAACAGGGGCGATCATGTCCCCGTGCGCGCGGGAGGATCTGGCTGGTGGGGTGGCCTCTCGGGCGGACAGACACCATGACCTCATGCGCGAGGGAGAGCGGCCTCAACGGCGCTGTTGATGAGC
>JBFYYH010000210.1:0-2636 GCA_041310125.1 Syntrophaceae bacterium
CCGTCCGCATCATCGCCGGGCAGGAGGACCCCCTCGGGCACGGGCTTCTGCACGTGGAAAAGGTGGCCGTGGACGCTGGGGCCATCGTCTTCCTGGAAGGGGCCCGGATGTGGGACGGCAACGGGGTCCGGCGCGTCATCCTCCTGGTTCACCTGGCGGGTATCCTGCACGACATCCGGAGAACGGAGCGGCACCATGCGGAGCGGGGGGCGGAGGAAGCGGACCGGATCCTCGGCGGCTTCGACCTCGATCCGGCGGAGCGGCGCGCCGTCACCCTGGCCATCCGGAACCACGAGGCCTTCCAGCCCCACGAGGAACCGTCCGATCCGGCGGCCCGGCTGATCTCGAACGCCCTGTACGACGCCGACAAGTTCCGCTGGGGTCCCGACAATTTCACGGAAACCCTGTGGGCCATGCTCCTGCCGCGCCGTGTTCCCCTGGAGGTGCTCCTCCCCCGGTTCCTGCCGGGGCTCGAGAGCCTCCGGAAAATCCGGGAGACCTTCCGGACGGAGACGGGGCGCCGCTACGGTCCGGACTTCATCGACCGCGGGCTGGCCATCGGCATGAAGCTCCACGCCGCGCTGACGGAACAGGGAGAAGCGGGGAAGCCATGCATACTCTCACCGTCCGGACCACCGCCCGGATCCAGATGATCGACATCACCGACCCCCTGGAGGCCCTTCTCCGGGAGCAGGGCTTCCGGGACGGCCTCTGTGTCGTCTTCGTCCCCCACACGACTGCTGCGGTGACCATCAACGAGAACGCCGACCCCGACGTCCTGCGGGACATCACGGCCGCCATGGGGAAACTCGTCCCCGCCGACGGGTCCTACCGCCACCGGGAGGGCAACGCCGACGCCCACGTGAAGGCCTCGCTCTTCGGCGCCTCGGAAACACTGATCGTCGAAGGGGGCCGCCTGGTCCTCGGGACGTGGCAGTCCGTCTTCTTCTGCGAGTTCGACGGCCCCCGGACCCGGAAAGCGCTGGTCAAATTCATGGCGGATCATTGAGCCGGCGCCCGCGGGAGCCATCCATCCCCGGACAGCGCCCCGAAAACGAAAGAGCCTCCCCTCGGGTGAAGGGAGGCTCTTCTTGCAGATCCACGGGAGACGCGCCCCCGGCTGATCACTCGGACTGGATGGCGATCCGTTTCTCCTTCGCCTTCGCCGGCTCCAGCTTGGGCAGGGTCACGGTGAGGACACCGTTCTTGAAACGCGCCTCCGCCTTTTTCGCGTCGAGTCCCCGGGGCAGGGGAATGACCCGGTGAAAGGACCCGCAGGCCCGCTCGACGTAGTGGTAGCCTTTCCCCTGGTCCTCCTTCTCCAGCTTCTTTTCTCCCTTGAGAACCAGGGACGATTCCTCCAGGAGGAGTTCCACGTCCTGCTCGTCCAGCCCGGGCAGCTCCGCCTGGACCACGATTTCCTTTTCCCCTTCCCGCACGTCCACGGAAGGATGGAACATCCCGGTTCGCCCGCCCGCGGCGGGAAACGGGGAAACGGCCGCTCCCTGGAAGAAGTCGTCGAACATCCGGTTCATTTCCTGCTGGAGGGCGGAGAAGGGATGAGCGCTCTCCTGCCCTGCCGGGACTGCCGGTGCCCCCCAAAGCGATGGCAACAGCCTGCGCATTGCCATACCCTCCACCTCCTTTCTCAAGCCGCCTTGATGGCGATCTACCGGGCCTTGGATTTCTCCGCCTTCTGCAGGACCACGCGGAGAACCCCGTTTTTCACCGTGGCCCCGATCTTGTTCTGGTCGATCTCCTCGGGCAGGGTGAAGGCCCGCTGGTAATCCCCCGTGTCATACTCGGCGTACACCAGGTTGTGACCCGGGAAGCCGACAGGTTCCACCGTGCCCGTGATGGTGAGAACATTCTTTTCCAGCGTTATGTCCACGGAGCCCTCGTCCACCCCCGGCATGTCGGCCAGAAGCACGATGGACTCCTTCGTCTCGTAGATGTCCACCCGGGGAACGTACACCTTCCGGTTGCGGGTTCGCTCCATCTCCACCGGGTTGGCTGCCGCCTGTTTCTGAAGTTCCTGTTCCTTCATCTCGCTCACCCCCCTTTCTACTCCGCCTTGATGCTGATTTTCCGGGGTTTGTCCGCTTCCGCCCGCGGCAGGTTGACAAAGAGGATCCCCTTTTCGAAACGGGCTTTCACCTTGGCCGCATCGACCCGGAAGGGCAACTGCAGGCTGCGGCTGAAGCGCCCGCTGCTTCTCTCCTGGCGGTGGTAGCTCTCCCCCTCCTTCAGGGCTTCCGGATTCCGGACGCCGCTCAGGGTCAGGCTCTCACCCACCACAGAGATCTCCATGCCGTCGGGATCGGCCCCCGGGAGTTCCGCCGAAACGACGATCTCGTCGGTCCCGCTCCACACGTTGATCGCCGGGAAATCCTGGCTGAAAGGCTGGCTGACGCCCGAGAACAGCCGATTCATTTCCCGCTGGAGGCGCTGTACCTCCGGCATGAGATCCACGATCCTGCCAAATCTCCAAACCGGTCCAAACATGTCCACAACCTCCTTTCCTTGTTTGCTCATCGCCCCGCCTGGGGGGTCACGGGGACCCGCGACGGTTTCCCAGGCTGCGGGCATTATTATAACTATTCAATATTGTTCAGGACGTTCATTTTGGCGATAAT
>JBFYYH010000211.1:0-4012 GCA_041310125.1 Syntrophaceae bacterium
GGAGGATCTCCTGGATGGGGGAATCGCGGAGCTCCAGCCGGCGGCTCTTCGAGAAGGTGAGGAACTCCTCGATAATCCCGTTGAGCCGCCGGATCTCGTCCCGGATCACCCCGGTCATCGTCTCGAATTCCGCCGCCTTTTCCTGCTCCGCGGGCATGAACTCCCTTTTGAGCCGCTGGCTGGCCATGCTGATCGCGTTGAGCGGATTGCGGATCTCGTGGGCCACCCCGGCGGCGAGCTGGCCGAGCGAGGAGAGGCGCTCCGCCTTTTCGAGCTGCCGCTCCATCTGCACGACACCGGCCAGGTGCCTGTTCTGATTGTTGTAGAGGAGCCACATCGACAAAAGCGCGATCAGGACGACGAAGAACAGAAAGACAAACATGTTTCGGCGGTTCTCGTCGAGGATGCGATCGGTGTTCTCCCGGTCGAGCCCCAGGCGGATGAACCCGTGGATCTGGTCGTTCAGACGGAGGGGGGAGACGATCTCGAGGAGGCTCTTTCCGTCGAAATCCGTCTTCCGGCTCTCCATCGGAACTTCCCCGGAAAGGACCTTCGCAACCAGCGGATTGTCAGCGCTCCAGGGCTCCGGGGGGACGCCCATCTTTCCCTGGACCGCCCCGTTCTTGTCCTGCACGGTGAGATAGACGAGGCCCTGTCCCTGTCCCTCCCCCAGCTTTTCGATCGCCTTTTCCGCGGAGACCCGGATCCCCCAGGAGCGCACGCCCTCCTCGTCCAGGGCGATGACGATCGTCCCGCTGCCGTCGGGGCGCTGGAGGGCGATGAAGGGGATGTTCCACTGGGCGAGCCGGATGAAAAGATCGGGCACCCCTTCCTGGCGGGTCTCCTTCGCGGCCCGGGCCTTTCCCCCGCGGGAAGGCTCGCCGGGAAGGTCGCGGCTCTGGAAGATGACTTCTCCCCAGCCGTTGATCACGGCCAGGAGCCAGAGATTCTTTTCCTTGGCGTACCGCCGGAGGTGGATGGCGCTCAGGTGCTCGGTCTTCCAATGGTCGTCGACCTCCCGCGCCATCGCGACGATCTTTTCGTTCAGAAACTTCATCGGGGAAAGGGACTGGTCGGCCAGGGGAACGAAGGCGTTCCCCCCCTGTCTCTGCGAGGCCTGGATCATCGAATTGAGGTTTTCCTGGGTGAGCCTCTCCACCACCCCGACGATCCTCATCCCCTGGCTCTCCATGACCCCCGCAAGGGTCCGGTCGCTCCGCCGCAGATCGAGGATTCCCATCGTCAGGATGAGCCCGATGATGACCGCGCAGACGATCGCCACCGCCAGGGGCTGCATGAAAGGGCGGTCGTTGCCCGGGGAACGGTGCTGCCAGATGATTTTTTCTTCGGGGCTCATAACGTGTCCGCGCTCACACCGGGGCTTGAACTTCTTGGAACGATCGTGACGGATTCATCGCCATCCGCAAGGGCATGAGTCCCGGGGCGGTCATTCGGCCCCGGCCCCGGCCGACGGAGACCGACGCCGGCCAAAGAACAACGCTTTCTCCTGGAATGTCCAGCGGTATCGTGGGCGTCATCATAGGCAATTCCCCTCAAAAGTCAACGTTTTCTTTCCCCTCGCCGCAGCGGCCGCTGTCCGCGCAACCCGATTCGACATTTTTGTCGATCCGGAGACAAGGACGGTAATGGACTGCAACTCATCGTTTTCATGCATTTCTTAACGACTGGCCTCCCGGCTGGGCGACAATTCTTGCCGCAAGTCTCTGCCGTCCGCCCGGAGAGGCCGCTGGCGCTCATTGCTGAATCCATTCTGATTCCAGCATGTTGCAAGACATGCCGGTTGCTGGCACAGGACATGCATCTCCATCCGTCAAAACAAACCTGTCGACTGTGGGAACGGGCACGATCAGCCGGCAGCAAAACGACCAAAGGGAAAAGCAACACTTTTCCCACTCCTGAACGGGGGGAGGTTCTTGGAACCTCCCCTTTTTTTGACCGATACACGGTCGTTTTCAGTCTCGTTTCGTCCCTTCTCCCGGATTGGACCGGCAGGCAAAATAGGCCCATCGTTTTCTCGACACCTCATCCCGCCGCCGCGGTCGTTCACCGTCAGACCCCGCCAGGAATCCCGGGGATTCCGGCGCCGGGATCATACCACCCACGCCCCTGCCCCGGCCTTCTCCGCCCGCATCTCCGCTCACCCCTGCGGAGATTTCAATGCCAGGATCGTACCATCCGCTCCCCCCGGCTTTCCCATTTCCCGTTTCCCCTCCCGTTTCCTTTCGGGCCCTTTGCGCTCCCTTAAATCACGAATTCCTCCGCGCACCGGACATTTTTCGATCCTGCGCCTCCCCATCCAGGCTGCAAAGACGAAAACCGCCTCAAAGCGCTCAAACCGTCGTCTTTATCCGGGCGCTGCGCTGCAGGGGAGGGAGTCCCCTTCCCCGCAGCAGCCTCTACTGCGCGCTTCCGGAGTCCGTTTTTCAAAGGCCCAATTTTTTGTTGGAGTTCCGGATTGGTTTGTTGTACATAGTGCCCCGACAGCGGAGCCCGTCTGTTCGGAAGCCCACGGTTGACCGGTAATGACCTCGCGAAAAACAGCGGTCCACCCATTTTTCATTCGCGTAAAAGGAGAGATTCATGGAGGAAACGACGAACCTGCTGGAGGTGAAACTGCGCGATTTCGATCCCGAGGTCGACGAACTGATCCGGGATGAGATGGAGCGAAACGAAGAGACGATCAACCTGATCGCTTCGGAAAACTATCCCCCAAAATCGTCGATGAAGGCGATCAGTTCGATGCTCTCGGGCATCTACAGCGAGGGGTACCCGGGCGAGCGGTACTACCGCGGCCTCGAAAACATCGACAAGCTCGAATCCCTCGCCGTGAAGCGGGCCAAAGAGGTGTTCGGCGCGGAGCACGCCAACGTGCAGGCCCTCTCCGGCTCCGGAGCAAACATCGCCGCCTACCTCTCCCTGCTGCAGATGGGCGACCGGATCCTGAGCATGGACATCGACGCCGGAGGCCACTTGAGCCACGGGGCAAAGGTGAGCATCGTCTCGAAGATGTTCCAGGTGTCCCATTACGGCGTGGATCCGCAGACCGGCCTGCTCGACTATGACGGGATCCGGAGGATGGCGCTGGAGGTGAAACCCCGGCTGATCGTCTGCGGGGCGAGCGCCTACCCGAGGATCATCGACTTCGCGCGCTTCGGGGCGATCGCCCGCGAGGCGGGGGCCTACCTGCTGGCCGACATGGCGCACATCGCTGGGCTCGTCGCCACCGGCGACCACCCCAGCCCCGTTCCCCACTGCGACATCGTGACGACCACCACGCACAAGACGCTGCGCATGACCCGCGGCGCGCTGATCCTCTGCAAAAAGGAGCACGCCGCCCGGGTGGACCGGGCCGTCTTCCCGATGATGCAGGGCGGGCCCCACCAATCGAACATTGCCGCCATCGCCGTCGGCCTCAAGCACCTGACCACGCCCGAATACCGCGCCTACATCCGCCGGCTGCTCGAATTTGCCCGCATTCTGGCCGCGGAACTCCAGGCGCTGGGTTTCCGCATCGCCAGTGGCGGCACGGAAAATCACCTGCTTCTGATCGACCTCTCCCCCCAGGAAATCGACGGCGACCGGGCCTCGATCCTCCTCGAGGAGGCGAACATCGTCGTGAACAAGAACCGGGTTCCGGGGGACAAGGGAACGGCGAAGAAGCCGTTCGGGATCCGCCTGGGCAGCCCCGCCATCACCACGCGGGGAATGGGGCCGGAGGAGGTCCGGCGGATCGCCCGCTGGGTCGCGGAGGTCCTGCTCCACCCCGAGGACGAGGCGCTCCGGCAGCGGGTCAAGGGCGAGGTGATCGACCTTGGCCGCCGTTTCCCGATCTACAGGCCGACCTTCTGACCGGTTCTTGACGGCCGCCTAAAAAGCATTATAAGGTTCAAAAACAGGAACCCCCTCGCGAATCCTCTCGAGGGAAAGGCCACGCTTCAAACCGTCGGTGACCGGCATTCTCAGCCGAAATTAGAACGCCCCCTTGAATTCG
>JBFYYH010000212.1:0-4820 GCA_041310125.1 Syntrophaceae bacterium
ATGATCGTCTTTCTCGTCCTGATGGGACTCCTCGCCGGCGGCTACCATCCCGCGGCCCCGCCGCTGATCGCCGCCTCGGTCCGGCCGGAGAACCTGGGGAGGGCGCTGGGGTTCCACAACATCGGGGGCGGCGCGAGCCACTTCCTGACGCCGCTGATCGCCATCGCGATCGCCAACGCCTGGGGATGGAGGAACGCCTATCTGGCGATGGCGCTCCCCACCGTCGCCTTCGGCATCCTCTTTTACATCCTCATCGGGCGCCTCACCGCCCGTGAGAAAGCCGGGCTGCACGGAGAGGAAAAGGAGGACGGCCGGATGCGGGCGGCGCCGGAGCGTTTTTCACGTATCGTGGTGTTTCTCGTCCTCTAGACGCTCACGGCGGCGGTCATCAATTCCGTGATCGCCTTCATCCCGCTTTTGATGGTGGACCACTTCGGCGCGGGTAAAGAGATGGCCGCCCTCTCCCTCTCCGTGATCTACTCGGCGGTCTTCTGGGCAAGCCCGCTCGGCGGATACCTCGCGGACCGCCTGGGGAGCGTCCGGGTGGTCCTCGGGGTCTGCTTCGCCGCCGGGCCGATCATCTTTCTGCACGCGTTTCTCCCTTACGGGTGGTGGCTCGGGGCGCTCTTCCTGCTTCTGGGAACGCTCATCTACGCCCGGATGTCCTCCTCGGAGGCGTTCCTCGTCAGCAGGACAGCGGCCGGCAACCGCTCGACCCTTCTGGGGATCTACTACTTTTCGGGCATGGAAGGGGGAGGGGTCCTCACGCCGGTCGTGGGGTTCCTGATCGACCGTTTCGGATTCCCGACGGCTTTCGGTCTGGCCGGAGGCACAGTCTTCATGGCGACGCTGATCTGTTCGTTCTGGCTCCGGGAAAAGGTGGATCGGAAAACGGCGTGAGAGAAAAGCTATGGCGGCAACTGGAAGATTACGAGGCGTTCATGGAGAAGATGGAATGAAGAGAGGGAAGCTCTGCGAGAAATTGCAGATCGTGGATTTCAATTGCTGAGGCGGATCCGGCCGGCCGGTCCGTCAGTGACCTCGCCGACGATCGCCGCGTCCGCGATCCCCGCCGCGACCATCCTCGCGAGCAGTCCCTCCGCCTCTCCCTTCGACAGAGCGATCATCAGACCGCCCGCGGTCTGCGGATCGAAGAGGACGTCCACCAGCCAGCCCGGACAGCCCGGTTCGACTGCGATCTGAGGCTCGCGGAATTTCCGGTTCCGGACCAGGCCGCCGGGGATGATCCCCTCCTCGGCGAGCGGCCGAATCCCGGGAAAGACGGGAACGGAAGAGGCCCGGATCGTCATCCCGATCCCGCTCCCCTCGGCCATCTCCAGGGCGTGGCCCAGAAAGCCGAAGCCGGTGACATCCGTGCAGGCGTGGACCCCCTCGGTCTCCGCCATCAGCTCCGCCGCCCTTCGGTTCAGGGTAACCATGCAGGCCACGGAACGGGCAACCAGCGCCTCGTCGGCCAGGCCCGCCTTGAGCGCCGTGGCGGCGATTCCCGTCCCGATCGCCTTGGTGAGGATCAGGCGATCCCCCGGCTTCGCCCCCCGGTTGAACAGAACCTTGTCCGGATGGATGACGCCCGTCACGGAAAGGCCGTACTTCGGCTCGTCGTCCTCCACGCTGTGTCCGCCGACGAGGAGGACCCCCGCCTCCCGCATCTTGTCCAGACCGCCCCGCAGGATCTCGCGGAGGATCCCGACGTCCATCTTCTGGATCGGGAAGCAGACGATGTTCATCGCGGTCAGCGGCCTTCCCCCCATCGCGTAGACGTCGCTCAGGGCGTTCGTCACGGCGATCTGGCCGAAGGTGTAGGGGTCGTCCACGATCGGGGTGAAAAAATCGACCGTCTGGATGATCGCCAGGTCGTCACGCAAACGGTACACCCCTGCGTCCTCCGCATGCTCCATCCCCACGATCAGGTTCGGATCGGAGATCAACGGCAGATCCTTCAATGCCTCCTGCAGGTCACCCGGACCGATCTTGCAGGCTCACCCCGCCCCGTGGACGGTCTCTGTCAACCGCACCTTCTTCTCTTCACCCATGAATCCATCCTCCCCTTTCCGTCCGTCCGGAAATTTCGCCAGAATCTACCAGATATCGGAGGGAGATGCGACAGAAAATTCTTCCGACCGCCCCTGCCGCAAGTTCCCCGACGCGATCCGGACGAGGGGGGGCAACCGGGACGGGCGGAGGATTGGCTCATTCCTCTTTGCTTCCGCCCGTGAATATGGTAGTCATACGCGTGGACCGCGATGTATTGCGCAACATCACGCTGCAGCAGCCATAAATTTATTGATCTGAGGTTCGATGGATGTCCGACAGAATCCGATACTACAGCACCAACCGGAACCTGGACGGGATTCCGGGGATCACCCCCTTCCGGGAAACGGTCTCCTTCCGGGAGGCTCTGCTGATGGGGCAGGCGCCCGATGAGGGGCTCTTCATGCCGGAGAGGATCCCAACCCTCTCCGGCGAGGCCCTCCGCTCGCTCAAGGAGGCCCCCTACACCGAGGCCGCGATGCTTGTCGCGGAGGTCTTTCTCGCCGGGGAGATCGACGCCGCGGCCCTGCGGCGAATCGTCGAGGACGCCTACAATTTCCCCGTGCCGCTGGAGAACGTCTTTGCGCGCAAATACATCCTGCGGCTCGACCAGGGGCCGACCGCCTCGTTCAAGGATTTCGCGGCCCGGATGATGGCCCGCCTGATGAGCGCCTTCCGGGAGCCCGGGCGGAGGCTCAACGTCCTGGTCGCCACCTCCGGGGACACCGGGAGCGCCGTCGGCGAGGCGTTCAAGGGGGTGGAAGGGATCGACGTGACGATCCTCTATCCGCGGGGCGAGGTGAGCGGCCGGCAGAAGAAGCAGCTCGACACGATCGGGCAGAATGTGAAGGCCGTCTCCATCGACGGAAAGTTCGACGACTGCCAGGACCTCGTCAAACAGGCCTTCTCCGACCCGGCCTTCGCCGACTTCAACCTGACCTCGGCCAACTCGATCAACTTCGGCCGGATCCTCCCGCAGATCGTCTATTACGTCTGGACCTGGGCACAGCTCTCGCGGGAGGGGGAGGCGGCCGTCTTCTCCGTCCCCTCGGGCAATTTCGGCGACGCCCTGGGCTGCGAGTATGCCCGGCGGATGGGCCTTCCCGTGGAGAGGCTCGTCATGCCGACGAACGAGAACGACGAATTCCCCCGCTTCCTGGAGACGGGCATCTACGAAAAGGTGTCACCCTCGCGCGCCTGCCTCTCCAACGCGATGAACGTCGGCCACCCGAGCAACCTCGCCCGCTTCTTCGACCTCTACGGAGGAACAGTGGACCGCACCGGCCACGTCCACCGCCTGCCGGACATCACCGAGATGCGAAAGCAGATCCACTCCGTGAGCATCTCCGACCGGGAGACGAAAAAGACGATCAAACGGGTCTACGACCAGTATCGGGTGCTCATCGAGCCGCACGGCGCCGTCGGATGGCGCGGACTCGAGGTCTACCTCGAATTGTTTGGGGACAGGCCGCTCTGCATCAGCCTGGAGACGGCCCACCCGGCGAAATTTCCGGACGAGATCCGCGAACTCCTCGGGATCAACCCCGACCTCCCGCCCAGCTTGGCGGACATCGACCGGCGGTCGGGCGAGCCGGTCCTCCTCCCGGCGGATTACGGAGCGCTGAAGGGCCACCTGCTCAAGGAGCTGCGGACCGAATCCTGAGGGAAGCCCGGGCGGCCCGTTCCTCCTTGACATCCGCAGCGGACTCGGGATCTTCTCCCACGGGGAGAATCTCCGCAACATCCATGATCAAAAGGGAGGCGATTGTTCCTTCCTGTCGGTTTCGCCGATAAGGCCTGAACAGGGTCCGCCGGGAAAAGGTCGTTCCAATTGGGTGCTCCGCTACGGACCGCAGAGTTTTCTGGCCAATCCGGGAATCAGATCGAGCAGCTCCTCCTCTTTACCCACCCCCGTACGGATTGAACCATGAGAAATGGTCTTCAGGGTTTGCAGGTCCGTCATTCTCGACTGTAGAATCAGAGAACTCCCGATGACTCCAAGACTGCCCGAAATCGTGCGATTGGCAATCAGCCATTTCCCGATCTGCAAGGCTTGTTGATCATCGCTCAGTCCGGATTGCTGAAGTTTGAACTCTTGAAGGGCCTGGTTGATATCTGCCCGGTTGATCATATCGAATCGCCCCAAGGTGAAAAATTCCTCCCGAAGCGCTTCCGAAAGGATCAGGGCTATCGTATGAAAGGGTTCGTTCGTCTGGAGATCATAGACGACCAGGCGCTGCCTGGAGGCCCCCGTCTCATGCGCACCCCATTTCTTGTCCGGTTGCGGTCGACCTTCGGGGGGAGGCGCTGCCGGAGCGCTTTGTGGCTTTTTCAAACCGGCAATTCTTTCGGAAACAGGATCCGCCTTTTCCGTCTTCGCGTGTTCAGGCGGTCTGTCCTTGACCGTTTCCCGCACCCTTTCTTTACCCTCCTCTGAAGCGCCCTGGACCGACAGATCCAGCCTTTCTTTCACCCTCCCCATTTTTCGAACGGCTGTAGCCAGCATATCCCCCTTGGCCTGACGGAAGATCTCCCGATACGCTTCACCGATCTGCCTCCGAAATTGCGTGACTGCGACGCTTCTTTCTGACAATGCCGCCCCTCCCGTATGATCGAACACTTCGTATTGCCTGCCCGTCAGGACATTGATCAGGACCAATTTTATCGAAAGCAGTCCGGAAAATTCCCGCTTGGCCATCAGCAGGTAATCGGCGTGGAGGGACCGACCTGCATCTTTTGCGAGCTGCCATCCGTTCTTTTCCCACTTC
>JBFYYH010000213.1:0-5105 GCA_041310125.1 Syntrophaceae bacterium
ACCCCTCGGAGCTTCTTGATCTGGTCAGCAAGGGCTTTGAAGCGAAGACCGGCATCAAGGTCTCCGTAGTCCGCATGGGAACCGGCGAGGCGATGAAGCGGATCGCCGCGGAGAAGGACAAGCCCCTTTGCGATGTCTTCTGGAGTGGCGACGTGGCTGTCCTGGAAAACGCAAAGGAGAATTTCCAGTCCTACCGATCGCCCGAGGCAAAAGTCCTGCCCGCCGGTTACGTGGAAAAGGACGCCCGATGGACCGCCAGCAATGCCCATGGGATGATCATTATGGTCAACAAGTCCCTCGTGAAGGATCCGGAGATGCCCAAAACCTGGAAGGACCTCTTCGACGCGAAATGGAAGGGCAAGATCGTCATGGCCAATCCGGAAAAATCGGGATCGGCCTACGCCCAAGTCTACGGACTCTACAAACTCTATGGATGGGACGGCCTCAAGAAACTCATCGCGAACGCCAAGATCTTGGACAGTTCCAGCCTGATCTACAAGGGTGTGGCGGCCGGGGAATATCCGTTGGGAATCACCATGGAATACGCGGCATACCGCTACATCGCCGGAGGGGACAAGAATGTGGGGATCATCTATCCCACAGACGGCGCCTTCATGGCCCCGGAGGCGACGGGGATCGTCAAGAACTGCCCCCATCCCGAAGAAGCAAAGCAGTTCATCGATTATCTGATCAGCAAGAAAGTGGTCGACGAGATCTTCGACAAGTTTTCCAGGAGGCCGGCCAGGCCGGACACGGCTGACGTGGAAGGTCTGCCCTCCCTGAAGAAGATCACGCTCCTGAAGAGTTTCGATCCCATGGAAGCCAATGCACTGGAAAAGGAACTCCTGAAGCAGTGGAAGGAGATCATCCTTTCCAGGTAAGCCATGCGCGTTCAGCTCACAGGCATCACGAAGCGCTTCGGACGGCTTCGGGCGGTCGACGATGTCAGCCTCACGATCGAGGAGGGTGATTTCTTCACCCTCCTCGGTCCCAGCGGCTGCGGGAAAACGACGCTGCTGCGGACCATCGCCGGATTCTACACCCCCGATGAGGGCGAGATCCGCTTCGGCGAACGGGTGATCAACCACATCCCCGCACACCGGCGCGAGACGGGGATGGTATTTCAGAACTACGCCCTTTTCCCCCACCTCTCGGTTTTCGACAATATCGCCTATGGACTGAGGGCCAGGAAAGTCGCGGGCCGGGAGATCGCGTCCCGGATCGGCGAGATCATCCGCAGCGTCCAGCTTGAAGGTCTGGAGGATCGTTCTCCCAACCAACTCAGCGGAGGACAGCAGCAACGGGTCGCACTGGCCCGGGCGCTGGTCATCTGTCCCCAGATCCTGCTCATGGACGAACCCCTCTCCAACCTGGACGCAAAACTCCGGGTCAGCATGCGGGAGGAGATCCGGCGGATCCAGAAGCAGCTGGGCATCACCACGATCTATGTGACCCACGACCAGGAGGAGGCGATGGCGGTCTCCGACCGGATCGCCATCCTCAACCGGGGACGCCTGGAGCAGGTCGGCACACCGACCGAGATCTATTTCCGTCCGGAAAGCCGCTTTGCCGCGGAATTCATGGGGAGCAGCAATATCCTCGAACTGGAGGTGCTGGATTACGATGAGGGGGCATCCCGGATCACGACGGCGGCGGCGGGACAGAAGGTTCTGATTCAGGGCGACAAGCCCCCGGGGAAAATGGTGACCGTCTCGATCCGGCCGGAGTGGATCCGGGTCGTCGGGAAACCGCAACCCGGGAAGACGAACATCCTTTCTGGGAAGGTCGTCAGCAGCACCTTCCTGGGTTCCATGGTCCGCTACCGGGTCTGCGGCCCGAAGGAACAGATCCTCGTGATCGAGGTCCACGATCCCGACGAGAAGGGTATCCTCGGGAACGGGGAGACCCTCTGGTACGAGCTTCCCGCGGACCGGCCCGTCGTCATCCAGGGATAGGGGGTTTTCTTGCTAAGGCATTTCAAGGCGTGGAACATCATCCTGATCCTGATTTTTGCGGTCTTCTTCTTCGCCCTTGTCTACCCGATTCTCTTCATCTTCAAGGCCAGCTTCGTGAACCCCGAGACCGGCGCGTTTTCACTCAAGAGCTACGCCACATTCTTCCACTATCCCTTCTACATGCGCTGCCTCCGCAACAGCCTCTTCGTGAGCACTCTCTCGACTTTCTTCGCGCTCGCGATCGGCATCCCCTTCGCCTTTTTCCTCTCGCGCTACCATGTTCCGGGCAAGAATCTGATCAAGACCCTGGGGACGCTGCCGCTGATCCTTCCCACCTTCATCGGCGCGGAGGCCTGGCTGATCCTTCTGGGCAGGAACGGCGTGTTCGCGAAGCTCTTGCAGTCGCTGGGGGTGGAGATCCCGAGCATCTACGGCTGGAAGGGCATCGTCCTGGTCTTCACCCTCCAGTTTTTCCCTTTCGTCTTTCTCATGGTCTCGTCCGCAATCAACGCAATCGACCGTTCCCTGGAGGAGGCGGCCACCAACCTCGGGTCGGGCCGGCTGCGCGTCTTTTTCACCGTTACGCTTCCCGTGATCACGCCGGCCATCCTCTCCGGGGCCCTGGTCGTCTTCTACCTCTGCATCGAAAACTTCGGCGTGCCCGTCCTGATCGGCGAGGATTTCCGGGTGCTCTCCGTACAGGCCTACAACGAGTTCATCAGCGAGATGGGGGGCAATCCCTCCATGGCCGGTGCGCTGAGCATGATCCTGCTGGCGATCACGCTGGCTCTGACCGTTTTTCAGAAGTTCTGGATCGAGCGGAAGAGTTATGCCATGACCTCCCTCAATCCGATTGAGGTGAAACGGCTGCGGCCGATGCCCACGTTCCTGATCTGGCTGTTCTGCGCCGGTATCGTCTTCATCGCCCTTTTCCCGTTCGCCGTCGTGATGGTCTCCTCGATCACGAAGACCCAGGGGCCGGTGATGTATTTCGGACAGTTCAGCCTCGATAATTTCATCCGGGCCTTCACCATCGCGCCACGGCCCATCTTCAACTCCTTTTTCTTGGCGACCACAGCCACCCTCATTGGCATCCTCTTCGGCATCCTGGTAAGCTATCTGCTTGTCCGGCGACGGGGGGCGGTGAGCTATCTGCTGGATATCCTGGTCATGCTTCCTCTGGCCGTCGCCGGAACGGTTCAGGGCATCGCCCTGGCCGCCACCTACAACAAGGGGTTCATCGTCCTGACTGGAACCTGGATGATCCTCGTCCTGGCCTACTTCATCCGCAAGGCGCCTTACTCGATCAAAACGACGGCATCTCTCCTCCAGCAGATCGACACGTCCATCGAGGAGGCCTCCATCAATCTCGGCGTACCCCCCGTGAAGTCCTTTCTCAAGGTGATTATCCCCATCATGCTTCCCGGCATTCTGGCCGGGGCGATCATTATGTGGGTAACGACCCTGGCGGAGCTCAGCTCCACGATCGTCCTGTACTACGGACCCTGGGCCACGATGACCGTGGAGGTCTTTCAGCGCATCGGCAGCGGCGATTTCGGTCCCGCCTCCGCCTACGCCACGATTCTGATCCTCTCCGTTCTGATCCCCCTGTTCATCCTCAACCGCGTCTCCGGAAAAGACTTGGCTTCCTCCCTCTGATACGGATACTCCCGGCTCTTTCCGCCGTTTCATTAAAATTCAGGTTGAAATAATTCCTTTTTTGGGTTTATATTGCGCCAGCATCAGATCCATGGCCCAGACTGCAGCCGCTTTTGACCCCGCATGGAGACACTGCCGTGGCGACACTTCAGGACATCCAGGAAAAGACGACCGAAGCGATCACGATCCTGGTGAAAGCCATAACCAATCACCGACTCTACCCCCCTACCAGCACCATGGTCGGCCAGACGATCGACCGGCTGCTCGCTTCCTTAAGCGCAGTCCTCGCCGAAGTCGACCCCCTGATCCTGGCCGAATCGGAACGGCGACTCCTGATCGGAGGAGAGATGCTGGGCACCCGAGACCAGGAGCGGGTTCAGGTGCGATCCCTCGTCGAAATCCTTGTCCATTTCGACATCCGCAGCATCAGCTTCACCCCGGGCCTCGGACGGGAGGAACTCATCGCTTTCATCGAAGCGATGAGCATGAGACCGGAAATGGCGAAGGCCGAGGGAGGCCTGCAGGAGGTCCTGGACCGCCAGGCGGTCCGGCACATCTTTCTCAACGAGAAGATCTTCGTGGCGAGGAGCAAGGATCAGCAGATCGTGGCCAGCCTCGACATGAAAGACGACGAGATCCTCAGCCTTCTGATGGAGGCCAACCCCGAAACCGCGAATATCGAGCAGATCCGGGAGAAGGCGAAAAATCCCGAATGGATTGGCGAGATTTTCCAGACCGGGATGAAGCACATCGTCGAACAGAAGGACATAACCCCGGGGGTGCAGCTCTCGGAGAAGCTCGTTCAGCTTGTGCGGATGCTCGAAAAGATCGCCGACCCCGCCGACCAGGAACAGCTCTCCCGTCTCGTGGCCCATTCCGTCACGGAGATGGACAACGAGATGGTGAGCCTGGTCCTTTCCCGGGATATGCGGGATCTCTTCGGGGGCCGCCTCTTCGAAGATCTCGTCGGCGAACTCTACGACGAGCGGTTCGCAGAAGTGGCCGACAGCCTGGCCGGCATGGCGGGAAAATCCGGGGAACAGGGGCTGGCGGCGGCGAACGCCCGCGAAGAGCTGATGAAGACAGAAAAGGGCCGGAAGCTGGAGCAGGATCGGCAGGCCAGGGAGGCTCTCGAAAAAGAGGAGAAGGAGCGGCGCTTCGGCCGGCTCCGGGACAAGATCCAGTGGCTCCGGAAGGGAGAGGGAACCGTCTCCCCCGATCCGGAGCTGATGGAAGAACTCCCGGGAGTCGTTTTGGAATTGTACTCGATCGACTATAGCGAGACCGCCGAGGAGGTTCTCGCCTGGTTCACCGAAAAGCTCAGCGACCCGAATCCCGAACTCGGGGCCTGGGCGGCGGACGCCCTCTCCCAGATCCTCGAATCGCTGATCGCCGCCGATCTGTCGAACCAGGCGAGCCGTCTCGCAGACACCCTGTCCCACTGGTTCAGGACGGAAACCGTCTTCAGTCCGGCCTGCGTCCGGATCTGCC
>JBFYYH010000214.1:0-3421 GCA_041310125.1 Syntrophaceae bacterium
CCTTTTCCCCCGGGGAGAGGGTGTTGACCAGCCCCGCTTCCCACGCCCCCGTCCCCGACGACGCGAAGATCACGACGGGCCCCTTCGTTTTGAAAACCGGCTTGACCCCTTCGAGGACCTCGAGGGCCAGGGCCTTGAATTCAGGGCCGCGGTGATCGATGGTCGGCTTCGCCATCGCCCGGAGCACCCGATCGGGGACGTTTGTCGGTCCCGGAATCTGCAAAAAATGACGCCCACTCGGATACGACATGGGGTGGTTTCCTCCTTCTTTCACGGACGCCCCCTGGAAACGGCGTCGCTCATTTCTTCCAGTCCGTCCAGGGCTGGTCGTCCACGCTCGGATCCTTCTCCCGCTTGAAGACCTTCAGGATCATTCCCGCCTTGGCCAGCGGCTCCATCTTCTTGTCCGTGTGGACGATCAGTTTCGCCCCGAACTTCTCGCTGCAGAGCTTCGAAAGGGCTTCGATCGTCTTCGGGCTGCCCGTCACCGGCAGGCAGGGCCAGAAGTAGGTGGACACGCCCATCGCCACCAGGCTCAGGGCCTCCGCCGCTTCGGCGCTGCGGTTGGCCTCCGCGAAGCAGGCCAGGACCGGCAGCGAGCGGAGGTCCTTCTTGGCGGCCGCGGAAAGGGCCAGCAGGAACTCGCACAGCCCGCCGTTTTCGCTCAGCCCCAGATCGATCACGGCCGGGAGGTTCTTTCCGGCCGCCTTGAGGAGAGCCGCGATGGCCTTGCTGCAGTGCTTCTCCGCCTGGACGGGGTTGAGGAAGCCGTACTTCGCCAGGCTCACGCTCGCATCCCCCTCGGAGAGGCAGAGGATGTCGTTCTTCAGAAATTCCTGCGCCAGGGTCACGAAGGGGAGATCCTGGGTGAATTTCACGTTGTTCGTCCCGGCGAGAATGGCGATCCCCTTGATCTTTTTGCCGCTCAGGGCCTCGGCGATCTTCTTCACGTTGAGGTCCGCCGCGGAAAGACCCATCAGGGCCTTCTCCTTCGCCTCGGGAATATCCCGGGCGACCGACCGGCGGAATTTGAATGCGGTGAGCGCCTGATCGATGATCTCTTCGGCGAAGGCGGCGGGGCTCTTCCCCTTGAGCGACTCCGTCGCGACGACGGCCACCTTGTATTCGTCGGCGATCGCAGCGAGCGAAGGATTGACGAACTGGTCGCCGACGACGATCAGATCCACGGCGCCGGTCATCAGGGGTAGTTCCTGGGAACCGTAGCTCGTCACCGCGGCGAATGCGTAGGGGGCCAGCAGCGGGTCCGTGCAGACGCCCGCGACGGCGACCTTCTTCTTCGCCGCCGCGGCCGCAATCTTCGCCTTCAGCACCGGAGAAAACCGGCCGCAGAGGAGGATGTTCGCCGCCTCCTTTTTCAGAACGCCCAGGTTGACGCCGATCTCGGCCGGGGCTGCGCCGAAGACCGCCTTCTTCAGGCCGCCCTGGAGTTTCTGTGCGAAGGCGCCGAGGAGCGCGGCCTTGAACGCCCAGAAGAGCGTCTCTTCCACGCCGGCCACGCCGCCTTCCACCTTCTGCGAGGCCTTGAAGAGATCCTTCGCCACGCCCTGCGGATAGATCCCCGCTTCGTCCCAGGCGGCGAGCATCGCCTTCGGGAAGGCCTTCTTCAGGCCGGCGCCGCCGTTTTTCAGGAGGGCTTCGATCGCGGCGATCGTCTTTTTTGCTTCCGCCGCATTTTTGGGCCTCACCGCCCCGGAGGCGATCCCCTCGACGAAATCGCTGACCTGGTCCAGGTTGGCCATGGTTCCCTTGAGGACCAGCTTGAGCAGGGTCTGCACGGCGAGAATGTCCTTGTCCTTCCCGCAGACGCCCATCTTGCTCGAACCCCGGAAGGGATGGCTGATGCAGGGCCCCTGGAGGCAATCCCGGCAGCTCAACCCCGATTCACAGAAACCGCATTCGGGGAGCTGTCCCTCAAAACGGTCCCATGCCAACTTCACGCCTTTGTCCGCCGCTTTCGGCAGGAAATGCTCCACGGTCCTGTCGGCGGTCTTTTTCTGGATGAACTCCATCTTCAATCTCCTTTCTGATCCTATTGTCCGCGACCCTTTCGGTCATCCGTCCAATGGTGGTTAAATCCGAATTCGCCGGTTAAAACTTCTTGTCCCGATAATCCTTCCGCTCCACGATGGAGATCGCCCCCGTGGGACAGACCTCCTCGCAGATCGGATGGCCCATGTTCCGGCAGCGGTCGCACTTGATCGCCACCTTCAGGGACGACGACGGGTTGATGATTCCGAAGGGACACACCATGACGCACATCCAGCAGGCGATGCAGGTCGGTTCGTTGACGTAGATGAGCCCCGTCTCCGGATCCCGGCGCATCGTTCCGTTGGGACAGGCGTCGAGGCAGGGGGCGTTCTCGCAGTGGCGGCACTGCAGGGCGAACGGCTTGCCCTCTACGTAAACCCGGGGCACCGGATGGGGCTCCTCGTGGATCGCCCGGGCAAGTTCCCTGGAGGTGGAGGCGATTTCCGTCCCGCACCAGAGCTCGCACTGATGGCACCCCGTACACTTTTCTTTGTCTACCATAATGACTTTCACGTTTTCCTCCTCACTGGCAACAGGTATTC
The DNA here is from genome assembly GCA_041310125.1 of Syntrophaceae bacterium. GTDB lineage: Bacteria > Desulfobacterota > Syntrophia > Syntrophales > UBA5619 > JAKAFS01. Next base: position 2,592 of record JBFYYH010000214.1, read on the forward strand.
TTTTAAAGAATTACAGTCCGGTATCCATCAGCTCCTTGTATTCCGGCTCCGAGAACTGGTCGGCGTTCCTCCTGAGGATCGGCAGTAGATCCATAAAGCTCAGGCGGTCGCTCATCAGCACCGGAATGGCGTCGGCCACATAGACCTGCTTCCGGAGCAGGATCGACATCAGACCCGCCTTCTGGGTCTGTCCGACCAGGATCGCCCCGACGACCTTTCCGTTTTTCAGGATGAGCTTCTTGTAGCTCTCCTTCGTCCTCACCCGGATCTCCCGGAACTCGTCCTCGTCCGACTGGATCGCACAAGAGTCGGGACGGGTCACGCCCATGGAGATGGCGGGGATTCCGATGAAGTTCCCGATCGAGTTTCTCCGGTAGGAACCCGGGTAGGCCGTCTTCTTGCCGGCCATGTTCAGCCCGGCGAGGCTCCCCTGCTCGAAGGCGCAGGGCCAGATGGCGTTCAAGGAACTACCGCCGCGCGCGATGTCGTAGGTCTCCGCGACGTCGCCGGCGGCGTAGATGTCCGGAATGCTGGTCATCATGTGTTCATCGACCCGGACCCCCTTCAGATCGCCGAGTGCAATGCCCGCCTGGACGGCCAGTTCCGTCGAGGGTCGAACCCCGACCGACAGGACGACCATATCGCAGGGCAGCTCCCGGTTGTCGGTGACGACGCCCTTCACCCGCTTGTCGCCCGTGAACTTGAGGGCCTTCTCGCCGGTGATCACGTCGATCCCGAGATCCTCGATCCGCTGCTGCACGATCGCGGCCCCTTCCGGATCGAAGACGGTCGGCATCACCTGTCCGAGCTGCTCGAGCAGCGTCGCCTTG
>JBFYYH010000215.1:0-4270 GCA_041310125.1 Syntrophaceae bacterium
CTCTCGCCATCCACCGCCTGAACATCGCGATCGACCAGGCCAAGGAATACGGCCTTCTGGGAAAGAAAATCCTGGGAACCGGTTTCGACTTCGATCTGGAGATCTACCAGGGTGCAGGCGCCTTCGTCTGCGGCGAGGAGACGGCGCTGATGACCTCGATCGAGGGAAAGCGCGGCATGCCCCGCCCCCGTCCCCCCTTCCCCGCCGTGGCCGGTCTCTGGCAGAAACCGAGCATCCTGAACAATGTGGAAACCCTCGCGAACATCGGGCAGATCGTACTCCGCGGCGGGGCCTGGTACGCCAGCGTCGGCACGGAGAAGAGCAAAGGGACGAAGGTCTTCGCGCTGACGGGCGACGTCAACAACGTCGGCCTCGTGGAAGTACCCATGGGAACCCCCCTCGGCACCATCGTCTATGATATCGGCGGCGGCATCCCCAAAGGAAAACGATTCAAGGCCGCCCAGCTCGGCGGACCATCGGGCGGCATGATTCCCGTGGAACACCTCAATGCCCCCATCGATTACGAGAAGGTGGCGGAACTGGGCGCGATCATGGGTTCCGGCGGCATGATCGTCATGAACGAAGACTCCTGCGCCGTCGACATGGCCCGCTTCTTCATGGATTTCTGCCAGGACGAATCCTGCGGGACGTGCACCCCCTGCCGCGAGGGGACCAAAAGGATGCTGGAGATCCTGACGAACATCACCCAGGGAAAAGGCAAATCCGGCGACATTGAACTCCTCGAGGAGATGGCGGCGATCATCAAGGACGCCTCCCTCTGCGGCCTCGGCCAGACGGCCCCGAATCCGGTCCTGAGCACCATCCGTTACTTCCGCAAGGAGTACGAGGACCACATCTACCATCATCGCTGCAATGCGGCCGTCTGTTCGGCCCTCTTCAAGTCGCCCTGCCAGCACACCTGTCCGATTGAAATGGACATCCCCTCCTACATCGCCCTGATCCGGGAGGGACGGCTGGAGGACGCTTACAAGGTCCTGCTTCGGACAAATCCCTTCCCCTCGGTCTGCGGGCGGGTCTGCGACCACAAGTGCCAGTCCAAGTGCCGCCGCGGGAAGATGGACGAGCCGATCGCCATCAAGTTCCTCAAGCGATTCATCACCGACAACGCGCCTCGGCCGAAGATCGAGGCAGTCCCGGTCACCCGCAAGGAAAAGGTCGCCGTCGTCGGCGCGGGGCCGGCGGGCCTGACAACGGCCCGGGATCTGGCCATCCGCGGCTACAAGGTCACCCTCTTCGAAGAGCTCTCCGAACCGGGGGGGATGCTTCGCTGGGCGATTCCCTCCTACCGCCTGCCGCGCGACATCATCGCCAAGGAGATCGACGATATCCGCTCGCTCGGGGTGGAGATCCTCTGCAACACCCGTGTCGGCAGGGAGATCCCCTTCGCGAAGATCGAACAGGATTTCGATGTGGTCTACCTGGCGCCCGGCGCCCACAGGAGCCAGAAGATGGGCGTCAGCGGCGAGGAGGTGAAAGGGGTGTTCGGCGGCGTCGAGTTCCTCAGGGATTTCAATACCCACGAAGAGGCCTGGACGACGGGCAAAAAGACCCTCGGCACGAAGGTGGCGGTCATCGGCGGCGGCAACTCCGCCATTGATGCGGCCCGTTGCGCGGTCCGCCTCGGCGCCGACGTCACGATCCTCTACCGCCGCGAGCGCAAGGATATGCCCGCAGCCGTCGAGGAGATCGTCGCTGCGGAAGAGGAGGGGATCAAGATCGAATTCCTCGTGGCGCCGGTCAAGATCCTGGAGAGGGGCGGCAAGGTCAGCGGCATCGAGTGCCAGCGGATGAAGCTTGGCGACTTCGACCGGAGCGGCCGGAAGAGGCCTGTCCCCATCGAGGGTTCCAACTTTACGCTCGGTGTGGACGCCGTCATCGCCGCCATCGGCCAGGTTCCCGACATGTCATTCGTCCCGAAGGAGAGTGGCGTATCGGTCAACAAATGGGATACGTTCGATCTGGCCAAGGGAAGCGCCTCCAGAACGACAAATCCCAAGGTCTACGCGGGCGGTGACGCCGTGACGGGCCCGGATACGGTCATCGGGGCCATTGCGGCCGGACATCTGGCGGCGAAGGACATTGACGACGCCATCCGGACACAGAACGGCGAAAAGGCTTACGAAGAACCGGAGGAGCAGAAGATCGCCATTCCCTTCGTCCTCGACGAGGACAACCCCGAAGCCCCGCAGACGAAGATGCCGGAGCTTCACGGTGCGGAAAGGAAGCAGAGCTTCATCGAGGTTGAACTCGGCTTCACACTGGAAGAGGCCATCCAGGAGGCCAAGCGGTGCCTCCGTTGCGACGTGGAGATCTGAAACGGATCCTGAGACCGGGGTCGGACATGGACAATCGATTCGACGGTGGGAATCCGGATTCGAAAGGACCTTCCGGGCCCACGTCGAGTTTCATGAAAGGGTAGCCCCCTTCCGGGGCGAAAGGAGCGCATGATGGAAAAAAAGGTTCCCCTGACCATTGACGGAAAGGACGTGGAGGCGGTCTCCGGCCGGACCATTCTGGAGGTTGCCCGGGAACAGGGCATCTATATCCCGACCCTCTGTCACTATTCCAAAACCACGAACGTCGGCGCCTGCCGCGTCTGCGTCGTCGAGGTCGAAAAGGCGAGATCCCTGGTCGCCTCCTGCTGCATGCCGGTCAGCCCCGGCATGGTCATCCGGACGGACACCCCGAAGGTCCGGGCCGCCCAGAGGATGGTCGTCGAGCTTCTCTGGGCCTCCGGCGACCACAACTGCCTGAACTGCGAACAGAACGGCGCCTGCGAACTCCAGAATCTGGTCTACTGGCTGGAGATCGAAAAGCCCCGTTTCCACATCGACCCCCCCGGCTACGAGATCGAGAAGAGCAATACCATGATCCAGCGGGACCTCAACCGATGCATCCTCTGCGGCCGCTGCAGCCGGGTCTGCAACGAGATCCAGGTCACCGAGATCCTCGACTTCTCGCGGCGCGGCCACCGCGCCAAGGTGGGCCCCGCCTTCGACACCGACTACATCGATTCCGAATGCTATTTCTGCGGGGAGTGCGCCGACGCCTGCCCGGTCGGGGCGATCACCTTCCGGCAGGCCCGTTTCGCCGGGCGGCCGTGGGAGATCCGGAAGGTCAAGACGACCTGCACCTACTGCGGCGTCGGCTGCCAGATGGACCTCAACATCCACAACGACCGGATCATCAAGGTTACCGGCAACCGGGCCTATGAGCAGCCCAACGAGGGCAGCCTCTGCGTCAAAGGCCGTTTCAGCCTCGATTTCGTCGGCAGTCCCGATCGCCTGAAGACCCCGCTGATCCGGAGAAAGAAGGGCGGAGAGCTGGAGGCGGCGAGCTGGGACGAGGCGAACGCCTTCATCGCCGAGAAACTCGGCAAGATCAAGAAAAAGAGCGGCCCCGAAAGCATCGCCGGCCTCTCCTCGGCACGCTGCACCAACGAGGAGAACTACCTCTTCCAGAAATTCATGCGGGCGGTGATCGGCACGAACCACGTCGACCACTGCGCCCGTCTCTGACACTCCGTGACGGTGGCCGGTCTGGCCGCCGCATTCGGCAGTGGCGCGATGACGAACTCGGTCGAAGAGATCGAATTTGCGGACGTGATCCTCGCAACAGGGACGAACACCACGGAGAACCACCCCGTGATCTCCTCGCGGGTCAAGCGGGCCGTGCGCCAGCGCGGCGCGAAACTGATCGTGATCGATCCGCGCGAGATCGATCTGGTCAAGTACGCGACGATCTGGCTGCGCCAGAAACCGGGGACGGACGTCGCGGTCCTCAACGGGATGATGAACGTGATCCTCTCCGAGGGGCTCCTCGCGAAGGAGTACGTCGAGAACCGGACGGAGGGGTTTGAGGCCCTCCAGAAGACGGTGTCCGCCTACACCCCGGAGCGCGTGGAGCAGATCTCGGGCATCCCGGCGGAAAAGCTGAAGGAAGCCGCGCGGATCTACGCGAAGGCCCATGCGGCCTCGATCCTCTACTGCATGGGGATGACACAGCACACCACCGGCACGGACAACGTCAAGTCCGTCGCCAACCTCGCGATGCTCTGCGGCATGGTCGGGATCGAGGGGGGCGGCGTGAACCCGCTCCGCGGACAGAACAACGTCCAGGGCGCCTGCGACATGGGCGCGCTGCCGAACGTCTTTCCGGCCTACCAGCCGGTGGCCAACGACGAGGCGCGGGCGAAGTTCGAGAAATCCTGGAACGCGACCCTCTCGGCCAAACCGGGGAAGACGATCAT
>JBFYYH010000216.1:0-5971 GCA_041310125.1 Syntrophaceae bacterium
CGGTGGTTTTGCAGCCGGTGAGCTCCCCTTCCACGGTCTCGACCTTGAGCGTGCCGTTTTTCACCGTGGCCTTCCATTTGCCGCCCCCTTCTCCCGTCGCCTCGTAGCCGATGACGATGTCCACGTCCTTCGCCTCTTCGGGCTTGAAGCGCTTCGGCATCGTGGCGAAGATGTCCGCGACAGTCGTTCCGAAATATTCAGCCATGTTTCACCTCCCACCCGGTCAGGTCTTTTTCGAGGATCATCAGCGCCGTCCAGAAGGTTCCTCCGAAGCCCGAGGCCAGGGCGTGCCGGACCTCCTTTTTGATCTGGTGGGCGCCCGCGTCGCCGCGGATCTGCAGGGCCGCTTCCGCGGCGCGGAGCATGGCCGTGGCGCCGATCGGGTTGCTGGCGATCACGCCGCCGGAGGGGTTGAGGGGCAGCTTCCCGTCCAGTTCGAACTCACCCGCCTCCAGCATCCGGAGGTGTTCGTCTCCCTCAAGGAGGAGGAACTCCCGCAGCCAATCCACGGCCCACCAGGCCGAGGGGTCATACATCTCGAAGACATCGAAATATTCGACGGGATTGGCGATGCCGTTCCGGGCGAAGAGCGTCCGGGCGGCATAGCGGTGGGTCATCTCGGGCTTGGTGAACCCGAAGAGGTTCGGGATCGTCTCCTCGCGGTGGACCTGGATGTGGTCCCGGATCCAGACGGGGGGATTCTTCGTTCCCCGCTTCACCTTCTCCTCCGAGGTGAAGATCATCGCTGCTGCACCGTCGGACTGGGAGCACATGTGGATCAGCCGGAGCTCGCCGACGAGCTGCGGGGAGTTCGCCATCAGGTCCTCCGCCTGGCTCTCCTCCAGGCCGAAGCGCCGGTGGGCCCGGGGGTTGAGCATGGCGTGACGGTCCATCATGATCCGGTAGCGGATGGCCGCCCGCTTCGCCCTTTCCTCCCCGAATTCATCGATGATTTCCTGGGCGGTCGTGCCGGTCAGCGCCCCGGTCTGGAGATTCCGGAACCAGAGGGGATCGGCCATGTTCGTGATCCCGCCGGTCGTGTTCCCCTCCTGGAGCTTTTCCATTCCGATCGCGAGCACCGTGTCGTAGAGGCCGGAGGCGACCAGGTTGTCCGCGGCGCAGACCAGCGTGGAGCCGGTGGTGCCGCCGGTGGTGATCCGGTAGGCGTCCTTCCCGAGGGCGCCGGTGCCCAGGGAGTGCCAGAGGTCCGGGGCGAACTGCATCTCGAAGAGTTCCATGTTCCCGTGGACGATGCAGTCAATGTCGCCGATCGCAAGCCCTGCGTCGGCAAGGGCGTTGATCACGGCCTCCTGGACCATCTCGACCTGGTTCTGGTCCTCCTTGTGGGAGGAGAGCGTAGTCTGGCCGATTCCGACAATCGCGACGTTTCTGTTTTTTGAATGCATTTTCATCGTTTCGGCTCCTTCAGTTTTCCAGGATGAGTACGGAGTGGAACTGTCCGGCCGCCCCGGTGGTGGAATGGGCGAGGGCGCGGTGGAGATCGGGAACCTGGCGTTCCCCGGCCGCCCCCTGAAGCTGGAGGACCGCCTCGGCCGCCCGGTAGAGACCGGCGATGATCACGGGATTCCCGGCGAGCATCCCCCCGGAAAGGTTGACGCGGTGCTTTCCGGGCCCTCCCCCTTCAAGAAAACGAGCCCCTTCGCTGTCGCCGCAGAAGCCCAGCCCCTCCATCCAGAGCGGTTGCTGGTAGGCGTAGGCGTCCATCACCTCCACGAGATCGATCTCCTTCCGGGGATCGCTGATCCCGGCCTTCGCGTAAGCCCTCCCGGCCGCCTGCTTCAGGGCGAAGTTGGCGGTGAGGTCTCGGTCTCCCAGAAAGTAGCTGTCCATGCAGTTGGCGAAGCCGGAGATCCAGACGGGGTGGTCGGTGAATTCCGCGGCCCGTTCGGCGGAGGCAAGGAGCATCCCCACAGCGCCGTCGGAGACGGGGTAGGCGTGGAGACTCCGGATCGGGTCGCAGAGCATCGGTGAAGCCATGACCTGGCCCGCCTCGACCGTTTCCCTGGCGTTCGCCCAGAGATTCCGGGAGGCGCACTGCCTGGCCCGAACGACGATTCCGGCCAGATGCTCCTCGCTGAGGCCGGCTTTCGCCATGTAGGCCCGGGCCTGCAGGGCCGCCGCGCTGAGGTAATCCAGCCCCACGGGCCGGCCATAGAAGGGGTCGAATCCCATGTTTGTGACCGTGTTCCGGCTTTCCGGCTGGGACTCCTTGCAGTGCCCCATGACGAGGACCAGGTCGGCATGGCCGGAGAGGATCACGGCCTGGGCGTAGCCGATGGCGTTGAGCCCCTCCTGGGCCATCTTCTCCTCGCCCCGGTAATGGGCCCCCAGGACGTCGGCGACGCCGTTGTTCGAGATGGTCCGGGCGTCGAAGAAATCGTCGGAGCAGCTGACGATCGTGTTCACCCCCGTCTCCTCGTCGAAGGTGAATCCCGTCTGCTCCCGGAGGTCCTCCAGAACGTCCAGGAGCATCCCCTGGAACCGCTTGTGCCAGAGATCGGAATCATTCTTGTGCTGGGCCACGGCACAGATCGCCACCCTGTTGTTTGTCATAAAGCCTCCTTGACGGTTGATGCGTTGCCTGCCGGACCGGTTCGGATTCCGATCCCGGGAGCGAGAGCCTCATTCCCTCCTCCCGCTATACCAATTGCAGTTTCTGTCGTCCCCGCTCCTGGAAGGCGGAAGGCCGCCCCGCGTATCCATTCCGGAAGTCGCCCCGCCGGATGGCCGCGATGATCTTGTCCTTCCGGCGTTCGCAATCGAGTTCGATCCACCCCCTTCCGCAGCCGGAGCGTTCATGGGCGTCGTCCGCGGCCACCCCCGGATAACCGATTCCGGGAATGTCGAAATGGGGGGTGGCGAATCCGTGATGAGTCACCTCGATCGCATCCAGCGGATAGCGCGCAGCCACTTCCGCGAGGCACGCCAGGGTCTCTTTCAGGCCCAGACCATAATCCGCCGGGTGATTGAAGATATGAAGCAGGTCCCGCTCTCCCTCGATCCGGCTCACATGGACGTACCCTTTGCTGCAGGGAACCGTCAGCTCGATGCCCGGGAAGATCAGCATTTCGGAGCGGACGGCGGCGATGGCCTCCCGGTAGGACGGCTTCAGGAGATGATCGTGGTCGGTGAAGGCCAGAAAATCGAACCCCATGCCGGCGTAGACATCGGCGGCCTCCTGCGGGGTCATCCTTCCGTCCGAAAGGGTCGTGTGGATATGGAGTTGTCCTTTGAGGAACATCGTTTGCCCTTGCGTCAACCCGTTCTTCTGTCCCGTCGAGGCCGGGAAGTCAGCCGTTCTTTTCCCCCGCCCGCCGGAGTGCATTCCTGGTTGCAAAAGCGGGGGCTATTTCGTTGCCGCCCCATGCAGAAACACCTGGATGATGCCGTCGATGATCCGTTTTTCCCGTCCGGGGGGGAGCTTCTCGTTTCCAAGGATGAGCACGGACAGGAAGGTGTCGATGGCGCCGAGAAAGACGTAGGTCAGGTAGAGGGCCTGGATGTCGCTGCGGAGAAATCCTCGAGCCTGTCCTTCGCGGATGATCTCCCGGCAGAGGGAAAAGAGCCGGTTGAACTTGTCCTGGCCTTTGCTGTGCGCGTGGTAGACAAATCCGCGGGAGACCTCGGTGACGAAGATGGAGATCTGGTCAGGCTTGCTGTTGAAGACGCTCAGGATGTAGCGGATGATCGCGACGAGCTTCTCCTCCGTGGAGGCGGTGCTCTGCTGCAACTGTTCCAGTTCGTTGTAGAAGCCCGTCCACCAGTCTTCCACGATGGCGTCGAAGAGCGTCTCCTTGTTTTCGAAGTAATGGTAAACCAACCCGTAAGACATCCCGGCCTCGCGGGCGATGTCGGCCATGCGGGTGTCGGCGTAGCCCTTCCGGCTGAAGACCTTCATCGCAGCTTCAATGATGAATTTTTCGCGGTCATTCTTGTCCATAAATAAATTTTTAACAGATATTGATTGACATGTCAATCAATATCTGCCGCAGGCCGGTTTTGAACATGGAGCAGGCCCGGACGACTGACCCACTTCTTCAGCAAGGCCGACTTGAGGGATCACTTTGCGGGGTTCAAGATCCTGGAAAGGGGCCTCGCCGAGGACCCGGAGAACCACGGCGACGAGGGGCCCCACGTCCACCATCTCCGCTGGATCGCGGCAGGCGGGGTCTGAATGGCTCGGCCGCAATTTCTTTCGCCGCGCCCTTCGCGGGCGGATGCGGATTCCGCGTTGAAAAAAGAGACGCCCCCCGAACATTGTTTCAGGGGGCGTCTCGGTCTGTCCGAAGGGGAAATGCGCTCTGGTTGCCTACAAGCGCACTTCCTTCTTCAGGGTCTTCACCATGTCCGTCTTTTCCCAGGGGTAGTCGTCCAAAAACAGGGTTCTCGGGATCCGGCGGTAGATCTCGCTGTTGAGGAGATCGAAACGGCGGATCATCCCTTCCGGCGTCAGGTCGAAGAGTTTTCCGATGAGCTTCTCCAGCCTCTTGTCGGGGATCTTCCCCGTGCCGAAGGTGTTTACGTAGATCGAGAAGGGCTTCGCGATGCCGATCGCGTAGGCCAGCTGCACCGAACATTTTCTCGCCAGGCCGGCGGCGACGATGTTCTTGGCGACATAACGGGACCCGAATGCCGCCGAGCAGTCCACCTTCTCCGGCGACTTGTTGACGACGGCGCCGCCGCCGAGCTGAGCGCCCGGATAGCCGCCGTAGAACTGGACGACCAGCTTGCGGCCCGTGACGCCGGAATCGGCCGCGCTGCACGAATTGACCGCCTGCCATTCGCCGGTCGGGTTGAAGAGGAATTCCGTTTTTTTGTCCACCCAGCCCTTCAGGCAGTCAAAGGCGATTTTTCGCGCCTTGCGCTCGATGGCGCAGCCGTTTCGCCTCTTCACGAACCGGTAGTCGATCGCATTGGACATCAGCACCTTGACCAGACGGAGGGGTTTCCCCGTCTCGTCGTCGTATTCTACGGAGACCTGTCCTTTTCCGTCGGGGGCAAAGACCGGGTCGCCGCAGTTTTCAAACGCCCTCATCAACCGGGTGACGAGGACATAGGGGAGGGGCAGGAGCTCCGGGGTCTCGTCGCAGGCGAAACCGTACATGATCCCTTGATCCCCGGCGCCGATCTCCTTGTGTTTTCCCGCGTCCGCCCGTGTCCCGATGTTGATGTCGGGGGATTGGGGGATGATTGCGTTGAGCACGCCCAGGGAATGACCGTTCAGGCCGACCGCCGAGTCGTTGTAACCCAGTCCGAGAACCGTTTCCCGGACGCACTTGTCCAGGTCGATCCATGCCCGCGTGCTGACCTCGCCTCCGATCACGCAGAGCCCCTTGCCCAGAAAGACCTCGACGCCGCAGTGGGGCATGGTATGGATGTCCATCCCCTTCTTGTGCTCCCTGTCGATGATGGCGGCGATGATGCGGGCTGCGATCATGTCGGCGACGATGTCCGGGTGTCCCACCTTGATGCTCTCCGATGAAATCTGCATGCATTTCTCCTATAAAAAAACCGCGCCAAAGCGCGGTTTGAACCTGTTTCTTCCGGCACTTTAGCACATTTATATAGCGGAGCAATTGACCTTAAATTCCCGCTTGGGCGCCTTCTTATGCCATCGAATACCCAAAGTCAAGCAAAATTGTGGCCGATATCCGCGACCCCGTCCGTTTCCTCCATGACGGAAGCCCGGATACCGGATCATTTCCGGCGGCGGCTGTCGCCGAGAACCCGGAAACGCGGATCGGTGGAGGGTGGGATCGCGGAAAGCCATCCCACCCTTCGGATTGCGCTTACTTTTTCTTCAGATCCCCCAGGCCGATCAGCGGCACGCCGTTTCCGGTCACCTGCGGCAGGATGCCGTTCCATTTCTCGATCGCCTTGAGGTTCGCCTCGATTTTTCGAAGTTCGATGAGGTCGGTCGAGATGTTTTCCCAGATCGGAAGAGCGTCGT
>JBFYYH010000217.1:0-4326 GCA_041310125.1 Syntrophaceae bacterium
CAGGGGGTACGCCCCGATCGCCAGGACCATGGCCTTTTTTGCCTGTTGCTTCGTCCCCGCCTGAAAGAGGGCCAGCGCCCGGGCGTACACCGTGTCGACCAGGGGGTCCCCGGCGAAGAGATTGCAGATCGGCAGCACCTCGGCGGGCCGCTTCAGGGCGAAACCCGTCTCCAGGGCGATCGACCGGATCTGCTGGTCGTCATTCGGAGTGAAGGCCAGCAGATGCTGGAAGATGCCGAAGGCCTCCTCCACCATTCCCATCCGCTGCAGCGCCCTGCCCAATCCGGCATAGGCGCCCAGAAATGGCCGGTTTTCAGGCCTGGCCCACGCCAGGCAATCCTCTCCGATGACGAATCCGGGCGGAAAGACTTCCATTCCCCGGACCACCGCCTCGCACCAGAGGGAGACGGCTTCCCTTTGCCTGTCCTGAGTCCAGAGCGCCGTGGCCAGGTAGTGGCTGGCTTCGAGATGGCCGGGACACTCTCCGAGAACGGAGCGGAGGATCCTTTCCGCTTCGAGGAGATCTCCCTGATCGATCCGGTACGCGCCGTCCATCACCCGACCCATCAGAACGGATTCTTTCGCGGGAAAATTGAAGCGCCACTCCCCGGGCGCGATCCGCTCCAGCTTGAATTCATTTTTTGGCATGATCTCTTCTTCCCGGATCCAATCCGGCAGTTCAATCGTTGACACGTCAACTTTGCCGGAGCAAGGCCATTGCCGAAATCGCTATTCCTCCGCACGCTGGATATTCTTCGACCCTGCGCCATCTCGCTGAAGCGGCGGGGGCAGGGTACCCCGAAAAATCTCCAATGCGCGCTTCCGGAATCCGATTCCAGCAATGGCCTCAGAGCAATGGTTTGAGCCCGTTATGTTTGCTGCCGGCCTTTCGAGAGCCCCTCGATCACTTCCACGAGTTGCGAAGAATCCTCCCTGCCGCCGCCGCGGCCGATCAGGGCGTTGAACATCTGTGTCACCAGGGCGGTTCCGGGAAGGGCCATGCCGACCATGTGGCACTCCTCCAGAACGATCTGCAGGTCCTTGTAATGAAGGCGCGCCTCGATTCCGGCAGCGTAATTCCGCTCCACCATCCGCTTGCCCAGTACCTCGAGGATCCTGCACTCGGCGACGCCGCCGGAGAGGGATTCATAGACTCGCTGCGGATCGAGCCCCAGTCCCCGGGCGAAGGCGAAGGCCTCGGCGAGGCCCAGGAGGGTCGCGAGCATGACGACCTGGTTGCAGGCCTTGGCCACCTGCCCGGCGCCGTTGGGGCCCACATGGACGATGCTTTGTCCCATGCACGAAAAAAGGGGCTTGACCCGCTCGAAGATCTCCGGTTTGCCTCCCGCCATGATCGAGAGGGTGGCGTTCGCGGCCCCGATTCCCCCGCCCGAGACCGGGGCGTCAAGGGCCTCGATCCCGGCCTCGGCCAGCCGGGCGGCGATCTTTCTTTCGGCCGAGGGCGAGATCGTCCCCATGTCCACGACGACGGACCCCGGCCGCGCCCCGGCGATGACGCCCCGCTCGCCCAGAACCACCTCCAGGACATCCTGGGTCGTGGTCACCATCGTGAAGACGACGTCGCAGCCCCTCGCCGCTTCCTCCGGCGACCGGCAGGCGACCGCGCCCGCCCCGACCAGCGGCGCCGTCGCCTCCGGCTTCCGTCCATAGACCCGCAGGCCGAAGCCGCCGCGGACCAGGTTCAGCGCCATCGGCCTTCCCATCACGCCCAAACCGATAAAGCCGACGGAGGGCCGCATCCGCGCATCTCCGGCCGTCGAATTTGTGGAGAGTTCGATCTTGCCATCCCCCTGGGGTCTGGATTCCCCGTCGGAATCGGGTTGCGCGGACGCTTTGCCTTCATTCAACCGCCGGATCACGCGGATGAGGGCCGCCGCGTCCGACTCGCCGTCGCCTCCCCCGACGAGGGCGTTGATGTGCTGGGTCGCGAGGGCCGTTCCCGGCAGGGCCAAGCCCCTCCGGTGGGCCGTCTCCAGGACGACCCGAAGCTCCTGTTGGAGGAGGCGCGCCGGGAAGCCCGGCCGAAAATCTTCCTCCAGCAGCCTTTTTCCCTGGACCTCCAGGATTTTACTGCCCGCAAAGCCGCCGAGAAGCGCTTCCCGCACACGGCCGGGATCGACGCCGCAACTCCTGGCGAAGGTGAAGGCTTCGGCGACCCCTTCAAGGGTCACCGCCGCCACGATCCGACTGCAGGCCTCGGCCGACTGCCCCGCGCCATCGGGGTGGGTTTGAACGGCGGTTCCTTCCATGCAATCTCCCTTGTCTCGATGCGTCCGGACGGCGCGAATCCCCCGGATCGGCTCCTGAACGGGCCGGGATTGGATGTCCCGGTTCCCTACCTCTCCCACTCCCTCCGGAAGATTTCTTCCATCTCCCGGCGGAAATTCACCGCCCCGTCATCGGGGTCATACGCGACATCCTCCCAGCGGACCATCGCCCCCGCGGCGACAGCCCTTTTGAGCCGAACCTGGTGGGCCAGACCGATCGGCAGGAAACCGGCGGCGAGCGATTTTCGGGCCGGGAGGAGGGTTCCGTAGACGGTGAAACCGCCTTCGCCGTCGAGCATCTCCCCCGGCAGAAGGTCCCTTTTGGCCGTGGCCGCGACATCCCCCGTGAAATCCCGCGCTTCGCCGGTCGGTTCGCCGCGGAGCGCGACCGAGGCCACGCTGATCCCCAGTTCGAGGCCGATCAGGTGGGACGGCCGGTAGAGGGCCGAGTAACGCCCGCTCTCGTCGGTGACGACGCCGTATTCGTGGAAACACTGAACGGTGTAAGGGTTGTCGGTGGTCAGGGTGACATAGACGCCCCAGCGCAGATCCCGGTAGACGGGCCGCCCATCCCTCTCCAGGCTGGAGACGACCTCGACCTGCCCCGCCTCGTCCAGGAGCCCCCCCGCCGTTCGGGGCTTCAGGATGCGCGGGAGATCGTCCGCACCGCAGGGGGGAAAGCGAAGGCCTTCCCCGGGTGGTACGAGGCCGGTTGCATTGGCGACGGCGGCCATCTCGATCGCCGATTTCGTCCCGTCCAGGAAGGAGTTGAACATCTTCGCGTTGAAATCCCCCTTCGCGAGCTGCTCCTCCGTGAAGCCGTAGTGGTTCCAGACCGTCTCCGGCGTCGAGCGGTGATAGACGGGCAGGTATTTCGTCCCCTTGCCGGCGGCGACGACCGTAAAGCCGCAGGCGCGGGCCCAGTCCACGAGCTCACAGATGAGGGCCGGCTGATCCCCGTAGGCGAGCGAGTAGACGATGCCCGCCTCCCGGGCCTTCCTCGCCCGAAGAGGACCGGCCAGGGCGTCCGCCTCGACGTTGACCATGACGATGGATTTCTTGTGGCGGCAGCAGGCCAGGACATGGGCGATCCCCGCGGCCGGATTCCCGGTGGCGTCGATGAGCACGTCCAGGCCCGGAGCCTTGATCAGGGCGAGGGCATCTTCGGTGATGAACGTGATTCCGCTGGATAGGGCGTTTGAGAGGGACGAGGCGGTCCCCTGCCCGTCGGGCCATCCGGTCCGCCTGAGCGAAGCGACGGCCCTTGCCGGCGAGAGATCGGCGACGGCGGCCAGGTGGATTCCCTTCGTGCTTCGGGCCTGCGCCAGGTACATGCTGCCGAATTTTCCCGCCCCGATCAGACCGACGCGGACGGGACCTTCTTCGCTGGTGTGCTTTGTCAGGATATGGTGGAGATTCATGGGGTGGTCCTCATTCAGCGGATCGCTTCTTGACTTCGGGATTCAGGAGATTCGGAGGATTGCCCGACGACAGGGCGGCGACCAGGTTCTCCGCGGCCATCATCGCCATTCTGAACCGCGTTTTCTCGGAGGAGCTGGCGATGTGGGGCGAAAGGACCACATTCTTCAGTTCCGGAAATCCCGGATGGAGCGCAGGCTCGCCTTCGTAGACATCGAGACCGGCGCCGGCGATTTCCCCCCGGCGAAGCGCCTCGACCAGGGCCGCGTCATCCACCACGCCGCCCCGGGCGGCATGGATGAGAATCGCCGATCTCTTCATCAGAGAAATCTCCGCTGCGCCGACCGCATGGTGGGTCTCCCGGCTGTAGGGGATATGGATCGTGACGATGTCCGCCCGGCGGAAAAGCTCCTCCTTCGTCACGTACCGGGCCCGACAGGCCGACTCGGTCTCGGGGGAGGCCCGCCGGGGATCGTGGTAGAGCACTTCCATCTCGAACCCCGCCGCGCGGCGGGCCACGACCTGGCCGATCCTTCCCAACCCGAGGATCCCCAGGGTGGCGTGGTGAACATCGAGACCGAGAAACTGCTTGAGTTTCCACTTGTCCCACGCCCCTGAC
>JBFYYH010000218.1:0-3380 GCA_041310125.1 Syntrophaceae bacterium
ATCAATATAAGACCGATCGGATTATCGCCGAAAGTAACAACGGCGGTGAGATGGTTGAACAGGTCATCAGACAGGTCGACCCTGACGTCCCAGTTACTCTAGTGACCGCCAGTAGGGATAAGCACACGAGAGCAGAACCGATAGCGGCACAATACGAGCAGAAGCGCATCCATCATTTCGGTAACTTTAGTGCCCTCGAAGATGAAATGTGTCTATGGCTGCCCGGTGATCCTTCACCGAATCGGATGGATGCCCTAGTATGGGCATTGACGGAACTCATGCTTAAATCATCTATAAGCTGGGGAATAAGAGTTTTATATTCAGGAGATGAAGACGATTACTTTGCCGATGAAAATTGGGAGTGGTGCCGATAACGATTAAGCTCAGGAGGGACAGTATCAAGTCGCTGACTCAGTCGGTCTTTCCAGCCCCCGGACGACCTGGGTTTTGATGATTCTGGGGAGCATCAGGTGGTGGTGGGGGCAGATGGAGCGGGGGTTCTGGTAGACGCCGTTCGCGAAGGCGACCAGATAATTCCGGAGCCGTCCGAAGCGGACCACCTCGTCCACGAACCCCTTCTTCGCGCAGTAGAGGGGCTGAGACGTCTGGCGGTAGTGCTCCACCATTTCGTTCATCTTCTCGATCACCGGTCCCAGCGGCTTCCCCGCGTCCTTCTCCTTGACGAGCCTTCGCGCGTAGCTGGCCGCCGCCGCCGTCTCCCCGTGCATCACGTAGATCTCCGTCGCCGGCGTCCCCACGGTGAAGGCGCAGTGGTTGTTCGCCGTCGGCCCCCCCATCACATAGTGGGCCGCGGCCGTCCCCTTGCGCAGGACGACGAGCATCATCGGCACCCCCGTCTGTTCGATCGAATAGATCAGGGACTGCCCCAACCCCAGCAGCTCGGCCTTCTCCGCCGTGTCCCCCACGTCGATCCCCGAAGTGTCCTGGAACCAGATCACCGGGATCCGGTCCCGGCCGCACTGGGTGACGAACTCGTTCATCTTGACGAGCCCCTGGCGGTAGAGCTTCCCCCCGACGCCGGCGTAATCGTTTGTGTACTCCGGGTAGTTCGGCAGGAGACCCTGGCGGTTTCCGATCGCCCCGATCAGAAACCCGTCGATCCTCACGAGCCCCGTATAGACCTCCGGTCCGAATTCGGGCCGGAACTCCAGATGCTCCGACCCGTCCACGAGCCGGGCCAGGACGCTCTCGAAGTCGTATCCCGACTTCTGGTTCAGCGGGACGAGGTAGGGAATCTCCTCGGGCGGATACTTCGGCTCCGCCGGAGGGGCCACCCGAAAGAAACGGGGGGCATAGGCGGGCATCTGGGCCATGTACTCCTTGAGTGCATCGAGCACCTGCGTCTCCGTCTCGAAGACCGCCCGGAAGAAGCCGGTCTCGTCGTAGTGGATCTTCACGCTCCCCGGGGGGACCGCCTTGAAATGGCGCGTCGCCTCGATGAGCTCCTCCGCCCCCTCCTCGTCGAAGGAACCCTTGGGGCTCATCCCGCTGACGATCCCGCCTCCGCCGACGGCGATGTTGCAGTTCTTGTGTGCCAAAAGGATCGTCGGGCTGATCCCCTGGTAACCACCGCCTGCCGGGTTTGTCCCGTAGATCCCCGCCATCACGGGGATCCCCATTTGCTCCAGCTCCGCATGGCGGAAGAAGCAGGTTCCCTGGCCGCGGCGGTTCGCATACACCTTCTCCTGTTCCGGCAGCTTCACCCCCGAGCAGTTCACCAGCCACACCAGGGGCAGGTTCATGATCTTGGCGATGTCCGTTACCCGGAGGTTGTTCTCCGCCTGACCCGCGATCCAGGCCCCGGCGATCCACTTGTTGTTGAACCCGATCAGGACGCACCACTTCCCCCCGATCCGGGCCAGGCCGTCCACGACCCCCGTGCTCCCCGACTCCTCGTTCTCCGGGTCGAAGATCGTGTGCAGCGGGCAGAAGGTCCCCGGATCGACCAGGTACTCGATCCGCTCCCAGACCGTCATCTCCCCCCGCTTGTGGACCAGATCGACCGGGATCCCCACGTTCCGGATCCGCTCCTCCTCCGCCTCGATCTCCCGCATCACCTCCTCGATCCGGACGAGGTTCTCCTGCATCCGCTCCTTCTGCGCAGCCCGCAGCGGCTTCCCCAGCAAATCCATCTTTTCGAAATAAGGCCTCATGATTTTTTCTTTCCTTCCCTAAAATATTACCCCATATTGATTCCGAATGAATTTGATGTTGTTCTGCGCGTTGTCGTACTTCACCTTTCCGTATTGGTAATAGTCGAATTCGATCTTGGAGACGTTGAGCTGAATCAGGCTCCAGAGAAACCAGTAGATGTCCGGAAAGGGCTTGAAAACATCGGTCCTGTATTGATGACGGTCGATATCGTTTCCTTCCCAGTAGATCGACAGCAACTGCCTCTCCACCTCCCGGGGGATCAGGATTTCCTGAAACATGTCGGCCATGTCATACCATGCGTGGGCCATTCCCCCGTACTCCCAGTCGATCAGGCACATGGACCCCTTCCAGGGCCCTTCTGTCTCCGTCAAAATGAAGTTGTCGGCCAAGAGATCGTTGTGGCAGGGAACGTACTCCGAAACCGGGACGGCCGTCATTTCGTCGATCCTCTCCAGGATTCCAATCGTTCCGGAAATATCGAACTCCGGGTAGTCGGGATGGATTCCTTCCAGAATCCGGTAGAGGCGCTTCACCTCGGCAAGCGGGTTGAAAAGATAGGGCAGACAAATTCCGCTGCGGTGGATGGTCCGCATGGGAGAGACGATCTTTTCCCAGAGGTTCTCTTTCAGAAAATCCCCGTTCTTGAGGACCGTTCCCGGGATGAATTCGACTATCGTGACACTTTCTTCGGGGAGGTAGCGGATCAGCCTCGGGGTGATTCCGAGGGGGGACAGGCGACGGATATTCTCCATCTCCATATCGCGGTCGATGAAGAGTTCGGTCTTCTTTCCGTAAAACCGGAAGACGTAGTCCCCTCCGTCGCCGGACTTGACGCGGTAGAGGCGATTCGTGATCCCGCCCTTCAGCTCCCGGATGTCGAGAACCAGCCCGTTCAGCTCAGGCATCAGCCGGATGCATTCGGCAGCGGTCAATTCCATGAAACTTGACTCCTGGATGAAGTCAATACATTGTAAGATATTGGATCTTTTTTATAAATCTAAAGAAGCCTTTTAAATCTGCAAACCTGAAGACTATAGGAGGTTAGGAGGTCCCTAACTCAACGGGTATTTGCCGTACTTCTTTGTCGCCTCTATCAATGCAATAAAATTTTCAGGCTTTACACCTGAGTGGATGCTATTACTGGAAGATACAATATGGCCCCCTCCTTTGGAAGCCTTTGAGATACAATCTTTGACTGCCTCTAT
>JBFYYH010000219.1:0-2866 GCA_041310125.1 Syntrophaceae bacterium
GATCCCCTCTTTCGCGAAACGCTCCTGGATCCGCTTGATGAACTCATGCTTGATGAGAAACTGGTCCGTGAACTCTTTCGCCCGCAGGACCACGTTCAGATGGATGCCCGATTCCCCGAAGGTGTGGAAGCGGACCAGAGGAGCGAAATCGGGAATTCCCCCCGGGACCTCCTTCATCACCGCCGCCGCCACCTCGGCGGCCGCCCGTTCCACCTTCGCGAGATCGCTTCCGTAGTGGACCCCGATCCCGACCGGAACCGCTACGTCCCTCTCCTGCAGGGTGTAGTTCGTCACGATCATCTCCGTCAGCTTCGCATTGGGGATCAGGACGAAGTTGCCGGCCAGCGTGCGGATCTGCGTCGTCCGCCAGCTGATGTCGTGGACATGCCCCTCGTCGCCGGTTTCGAGCTTCAGGTAGTCCCCGATCCGGATCTTGCGGTTGACGATGATGTGAAACCCGGCGAAGAAATTCGACAGGGTGTCCTTGAGGGCCAGGGCGACGGCCAGGCCGCCGACGCCCAGGGTGGCCAGGATCGGGGCGATGGAGATCCCGAGATGGTTGAGGATGATCAGGCCCGCCACCGCGTAGACGACGATCCGGATGATGTGCTCGGTGAGGCTGGTCACCGGCAGGACCGATTCGACCCTTTCGGCGCGGATCCGGGTGAATCCGCAGAGGAGGTTGGCCGCGGCCATCGAGACGGCGACGATCGCCAGGATGGCCAGGACCTTGTCCGCCCTGTCCACCCAGGTCCGGGGCAGATCCGAGATTCCGAGGGCCGCGTAGATCCCCAGCATGACGCACAGGACGAGGAAAGGGGAGCGGATGGCGGAGAGGATCGCGTCCCCCATCCGGGAGCCCGTCTTCGCCGCCCAGCGGGTGAGGCGCGAGAAGAGGTATCGCCGGAGGAGAAAACCCGCCAGCAGGATGGCCAGGAAGACCCCCAGCGGGATGAGGATCGCCAAAGATTTCTGGACCATGTCGCCCGTCAGCCACTCTTCCATGTTGTCTTCCTCCCTGAAGCGGATCCCCGTTCCAAGCCCCGTTCCACCCGAAGGGCAGGGCTTTCCGATCGCGACCCGAAAAAACGCAATCCTCCGTGCGTTGGACCTTTTGAACCGGATCATTCCCCGCAGCTTGCTGCAGGGTCATTGGCTCACATCGCCCCGTACTTCCGGAGCTTCTGGTGGAGTGTCCGGCGGGTGATCCCGAGCCTCCGCGCCGCCTCGCTCTTGTTGCCCCCGGCGGCCTCCAGGGTGCGGAGTATCGTCTCCCGCTCGACCGCCTCGAGCGAGGCGGCCTCCGCGCCGTTTGCAGCCGGTCCCCCGGCCGATCCCGTCGCCGGCCCCCGTTCCGGCAGAAGAAGGGAGAGCTCCTTCTCGTCCAGGTACTCGCCCCGGGAGAGGACGACCCCCCGTTCGACCGCGTTCATCAGCTCGCGGACATTCCCCGGCCAGGGGTGGCGGAGCAGCCGGTCCATCGCCTGCGGCGTGAATCCCCGGATCTCCTTGCGGTTCTTCGCGGCAAAGCGGGCGAGAAACTCCTGGGCCAGGAGCGGGATGTCCTCGGGCCGCTCGCGGAGCGGCGGGACATGGAGCGTGACCACGTTGATCCGGTAGAAGAGATCCTCCCGGAAGCGCCCCGCCTCGACATTCCGCAGCAGATCCCGGTTCGTCGCGGCGATCAGGCGGACGTCGATCCGGATCACCTCCTCGCCCCCGACGCGGGTCAGCTCCCGCTCCTGGAGAACCCGGAGGAGCTTCACCTGCATTCCGAGCGACATCTCGCTCACCTCGTCCAGGAAGAGGCTCCCCCCTTCGGCCTGGCGGAATTTCCCCTCGCGGCGCCGGTCCGCGCCGGTGAAGGCGCCTTTCTCATGTCCGAAGAGCTCCGATTCGAGGAGGGTCTCGGCAATGGCCGCGCAGTTGAACTTGACAAAGGGCCCCTCCCTGCGGGGGCTGTTGGAATGGATGAGCCCCGCGATCATCTCCTTGCCCGTCCCCGACTCCCCGGTGACGAGGACCGTCGCCTCCGAAGGGGCGACCTGGGATGCGGTATCGAACAGCCGCGTCATGGCGGCGGAGCGGCCGATCAGGTTCCTCCGGTCGAACCGCTCGCCGAGGCTCTCCCGGAGCTGAAGGTTCTCCTCCTTCAGGCGGCTGTGCTCCATCGCCCGCTCCAGGGTGAGGCGGAGCTCGTCGAAATCGAGGGGCTTGGTGAGGTAGTCATAGGCCCCTTTCTTGAGCGCCTCGACGGCCGTCTCTACGGAGGCGAACGCGGTCATGATCACGACGGGGATCGCCGGGTTGAAGGCCCGGATCTCGGAGAGGGCCTCGAGACCCGAAACCCGGACCATCCGGATGTCCATCAGGATCAGGTCGAAGGGTTGCCGGCGGACCGCCTCGCAGGCGCTCCCCCCGTCGTCCGCCTCCGCGACCGCGTATCCCCAACCGGAGAGCAGCGTCCGCAGCATCGTCCGGTGGGCCAGGTCGTCGTCCGCCACGAGGATCGTGTTTTTTGTCTTCATCATCACCCTTGCCTCCTTGACGGCTTCGTAAAAAGTCCGGATGCTTCGTTGCGCTTCACCCCTCGTCGTTGCAGCGTACGGCAAAGTACGCCTCACTCCTCGGGTCTCGCGCGCCTTGCCTGCGGCCTTTTTACGAAGCCGTCCCCGACTCAAGGCTCTTGCGACTTTTCACGAGGCCGTCATCCCCTCCGGCCGCTCCGGGGGGAAGCGGCGCCTCCGGCAGCAAAAGGGTGACGATCGTTCCCCTGTCCGTCTCGCTTTCGATGCGGACCTCGCCCCCGTGGGCCTCGACGATCCGGTGAACGATCGCCAGACCCAGCCCCGTCCCCGAAGGCTTC
>JBFYYH010000220.1:0-7087 GCA_041310125.1 Syntrophaceae bacterium
CGATCTAAACCAGGGCCATATGATCCCGAAGGCAGGATAACCTCCGCCAAAGCCATAGATGTCCATCCGGAGTGCGGCGCCCACGTCCCCGCCTTCCACAACGAAGGCCCAGACAAGGTCCGGCGCTCCGGGCACGAATCCGGCCCAGGAGGGGGCGATGCCTGTCGCCTCCCATGGCGTGTGCGCGTCCGGCCGCCATGTCCCGTCTTCCAGAACCATGTGGCCGGTGTCGATCAATGCGTGCAGCCTGCCGTTCCGGTCATATGCGCCGTCGAGTCGTGACGGTGAAACATTCGCCAGGACGATTTCCGGTTCGGAGACACCGTTCTCGCGGACGGTGACATGGACGACCTGGCCCCGCTTCGACGAGGCAATCAGCGCTTGCACCGGTCCCTTCGGGCTGGGCACGAGCCTGACCTTGTCGCTCCCGGTTTCAGCATTGAGTACGGTCAGAACCGGCCCCAGGCTGACTTCGGGCGGCTTCAGCACCGGTTTTGGCGCGGTCGCGCATCCGAATAAAAGGAAATAAAGCGTCCATCCAAGAAGCAGAAGGGCGATTCTTGCCGCAGGAATGGCGAAAGGCCTGTTGTCCGGCATGGTCAGCCTCCCCTCGGCCGTGTCGGGGAAATACGGATCCGCAGGAAGAGAGAGGAAACAATGCGACCCATCCACATATGGCCTCCATTCATCCATCCGTGAGGGACTTGAGAGGAATGGCGATCTTTAAGGCACCTTTATACCGTAATCATAGGTCTTTATGGAAAGGTGGTCAATTATAACTTTAAAAAATATCACGAAATATTCGTGCCGCCCACTGAAGGTATTCATCAAATACCCGTCAGGAAAGATCAGAAAGGAGATAGGTCCTCAGGTGATCCTTCCCGGCAATCCCGATGGTGAAATGATAAAGGGCAAACAATTCCAGGGCAAAAGGAATGTAACCCAAGTACCCCAGAAGAGGCATTTCAAAGACATGCATAAAATCAACATAGGGAATTGTGTATATCCATTTCGGATAGGAATAATAATTCCACAATTCCCAGAAAAAACCGCAGATCAGCGATCCCAGGCCAAGAGAAACCACTTGCCGCCAATCGCCCTGGGAGATAGGGGCCAACAACGTACGATGGCCCATTTTCAAGTTGATGGCTTCGACAATCAGGTAAAGCGAGCACCATACCAGGGGATAATAATACCTGGGCCAAAGGATGATCAATAACGCCGTCAGCAGACCCGCACCGAAAAGGATGTTCGCGATCCAGGGATGAAGGGCGAAGCGCCGTCCGGTCGTAAGCTTCCGGACCCATGAAAACGTCCAAACCAGCTCCGCCGTACCCAAAACGGCCGGCACGACGACGGAAAAGGAGAGCGATGACAACAGGAAAAATTCCATGTCGCTGAAAGATTCTCTTCCCAGATAAGACCAGTTTTGGGTGTGCCGATTGATGAGTTCAAAAAGCCACCAGAGAGGAATGGAGATGAGGAAGAGTCCTGAATAGGCCCAAAGATTGCGCGTCAGGAGCGAGGATCGGTTGCGTGAAGACACCAGGCTGCTCACGAAGAGGCAGTAGCCAAGCCATAAAGGGAAGAATCCCCAGTGGGTTCTCAGACCCTGTATTGTCCAATTGAACCACCAGAACGTGAAGATCAGGACAAGGCCTGCCCAGCGGATTGCGCGTCCCATGCCATCTCCATTTTAGAACCGGGGATCGCTGTGGCGGAACATCAAGCTCCCGACCCTTTCCAGTCGACCCTTGCGCCATCGTCCCCGCATATTGTCATCCGTATATCCTGCTTCGCAGTTATGATGAACGCAAGAGGTGTACGACAAATGGATGGATATGTGTATTATGCAGCTGCCCGGTCCTCCCAGAAATCTTCCTGTCGGTTGCTCATGATCTTTCCGCTTACGGACGCTCCTTCTTCTGCATTCCTGCGGCAATCTGTTGTGCCCGGTTAAACTCCGGAGTCGTTGTCATCGTTTTCTTTGCTGTAGGGCTGTTCATGGCCATCTCGTTCATCTGCTTCACCCTTTCTTCGCTCGGCGGGTGCGTGCTCATGGCGTCGGCAAGACTCTTCAGAACAGGGCTGCCGCTTTTCTGGGCATTCTTCTCCGTCTGCAGGAGCTTTTCAAAGAACTTCCCCACCTGCTCCTTGTCGTATCCCGCAGCGACGGCGATCTTGAACCCGATGCGATCCGCTTCCAGTTCGTCTTCCCGGGAATTCGCCAAAAACTGGTATTTCTGCACGAGCAGCCCTCCGCCTGCGCCCAGCGCGCCCCCGATCAGCGCCGCTTTTGCCATGCAGGCGGTGTCGCCGTCCGCACAGAGCAATTTCCCCAGACCGAACCCGGCGGCCGCCCCGACAATTCCGCCGCCTGCTGCGAAGAGCCACGTCTTGTTCTGGTTTTTCTCCATCAGATACATCCGCTCCGCCGCGTGCCTGGCCATGACATGGCCGATTTCATGCCCGATCACTCCGGCGAGCTCCGCTTCGTTGGATGCCATGGCGATCAGAGGCGCGGTGACGAATATTTTTCCAGCCGGCAACGCAAACGCATTCACATTTTCGACATCCACCACTTCAAAGTCGTAGTGATAGGGATTCCCCTCCAGGTTGTTGGCCCGAACGATCTTCATGCCCAGGTTGGCAATGTATCTCTGAATATCCGGGTTCTGGGCCGAAGGATAATCCTTTTTGATTTTTGGAAGGGCCTCCTCGGTCATGCGCCGTTCGTCGTTGACCGTCATGCCGGTTTCCTGACCCACATTGTCCCCTTCCCGGTAGCGCGAACGGGTGGCCGGGGCGCACGCCGCAATGAGCGCGGAGGTCAGCAGGACCCAGAGAATGACTTTCTTTTGCATGGTTGATGGCTCCTTTGATGATGGAATCGTTTTCGGCGATGTGTCATCGCGTCTGTTGCCCGGTGTTCCATCTTAACCATTCCTGGCTAAATTCGTCAAGGAAAGACAGGTTTGCGGCGGAATGCCGCTCCGATAAAAAAAGCCCGGGAGGAATCCCCCCGGGCTTTTTATCAATCACCGACGAACGGGAGCGCCGCCGAACGGCTACTTCAACAGGGCGAGGAAGACGCCCGCGGCAATCGCCGTTCCGATCACGCCGGCGACGTTGGGGCCCATCGCGGCCATCAGCGGGTTGACCTTGCCCCCCGTCTCCTCGGAGACGAACTTCTGGACGACGCGCGCGGACATGGGGACCGCGGAGACGCCGGCCGCTCCGATGCAGGGGTTGATCTTCATGTTTTCGGGGAGGACGAGGTTGAGCAGTTTCGCGAAGACAATCCCGCCGGCCGTGCTGAAGATGAAGGCGATGCAGCCGAGGACCAGGATGAACAGGGTCTGGGTCTTGAGGAAATTTGTCCCCTCCATCGTCGAGCCGACTGCCAGCGCCAGAAAGATCGTCACGGCGTTGATCAGATGGGTGCCGGCGGTGTTGCTCAGGCGGTCCGTGACGCCCGATTCCTTGATCAGGTTGCCGAACATCAGCATCCCGATCAACGGGGCGACCGCGGGAATCAGCAGGGCCGTCATCAGGGTCGAGATGATGGGGAAGAGGAGGACCGTCGTTCTCGAGACGGGTTTGGCCTGCTTCATCTGGATGGCCCTTTCCTTCTTCGTCGTCAGCAGCCGGATGACCGGCGGCTGGATGACGGGGACCAGGGACATGTAGCTGTAGGAGGCCACGGCGATCGCCCCCATCAGGTGCGGCGCCATCTTCGCCGTAAGGTAGATCGAGGTGGGGCCGTCTGCGCCTCCGATGATCCCGATAGAGCCCGCCTCCTGGGGGGTGAACCCGAAGATATAGAACGCGCCCATCGCGGCGATCATCACGCCGAACTGGGCGGCGCCGCCCAGGACGAAGGTGATCGGGCGGCTCAGCAGGGGGCGGAAATCCGTCAGTGCGCCGACCCCGAGAAAGATGACCGGCGGCAGGAACTCCGTCTTGATTCCGGCGTTGTAGACGAGCTGCAGCAGGGGGGCGACGACATCGGGGCTCGCCGCGACCCAGTTGTCGAAGGAGGCCATCCCCGCGTTGGGAATGTTGGCCACCAGCGCCCCAAACCCGATCGGGAGCAGGAGCAGCGGCTCGTAGTTTTTCGCGATCGCCAGGTAGATGAGCACCCCGGAGACGATGAACATCGTGATATTCTGCCACGACAGGGCCATCAGCCCCGAATCGAAAAAGATCTTATGAAGTAAATCCATACCTTACGCTCCAATCGTCATTATCGGTTTTTCCGAAGATACCTGGGTGCCCAGCGCCGCATCGATGCTGAGGATCTTTCCCGAAGAGGGGGCCTTCACGTCGTGGTTGGCCTTCATCGCCTCCACCTGGGCCACGACCTGGCCCTCCTGGACGGTATCCCCGACCTTCACGGCGATCTGCACCACCTCCACATTGCCTTCGAAGGGGGAGAAGACGGCAATGGTCTTGCCCGTGTAGATGAGGGGGGCGGCGGGCGGTACAACAGCGGCCGGCGCTGCGGCGGCCGCCGGCGGCATGGATGTCCCCGGCGGTTCGATGGTGATCTCGAAATTCCGCGTGACTGCGCCTTCGACGACCTTGCAGACGGTGGTGAACGGGGCGCTGAGCGGCGCCGCTGCGGCTCCGGCGGCCGGTGCGGGCGCCGCCTTCTTCAGGGGGAGCGAGATCTTGGCATTGCCCGTGAGGAAGCGGATTCCCTCGTTGAGCTCCATCGCCCTTCCGGGAACGATCGCCGAGGCCACGAGGAAAATGTTCTCCTCCGAGGTGGCGATGTTGCGCTCCTTGAGGGCCTCCTCCGCCTGGGCGAGGGTGTCGGCCGCCGCCTCGAAGGGGTTGCCTGTAAAGGGTTCGAGCTTGAGCTGCTCTGCGGCGATTTTCACCACCTCCGGATTGGGGGGAAGGGGCGTACGACCGAGGTAACCCAGAACGGACCGGCCGTACCCCGCCTCGATCTTCTTCCAGCGTCCCAACAGGACGTTGTTGAAGGCCTGGAGCCAGTACTGCTGGCTTCCCGGGGTGACGCTCGTCCAGGCGCCCCCCGCCTCGACGACGACGGGAAATTCCGCCAGGACGGCGGAGTACTTGTGAAGGATGCCCGCCTCCTTCATCATGTGCACGTTGGGACCGATCGCGCCGCCCGGCATGGGGAAACCGACGACGCGGGCATCGGCGGAGGTGGTCACGGGGTTGAAGTCGTACTCCTTGAGTCCCTCCTCCAGCATGCTCTGAATCGTGTCCATCTTGGTGTGGTCGATGTCGAGCGAGTAGCCCGTCCCCTTCAGGGCATGCCACATGGAGCGGACCTCGGGCTGACAGGTTCCCGAAGCCATCGGATGGCAGGAGAGGTCGACGCCGTCGACGCCGCCGGCGATGCCGGCCATGTAGCAGGCGACGCCCATGGAGGCCGTGTCGTGGGTATGCTGCCAGAGGATCACTTCCGGCGGAAGGATCTTCTTGAGCCCCTTGGCCGTCTCATAACAGGTTTTGGGGTCTGAGGTCCCGGAGGCGTCCTTCATGCAGACGGAGTGGAACGCGATGTCCCGCTTGAGCAGCTCCCGGATGATGTTGATATAGAATTCGGGGGTATGGACCTTGTCGGAGTGGAAGGGGAGTCCCATCATGGCCACGCAGACCTGATGATGCATCCCGGCATCCACGATCGGCTTTCCCGACCGGACGAGGCTGTCCACGTCATTCATGAAGTCAAAGTTGCGGTCCCAGGTCGTGCCGTGCTTGTGCATCAGCTTGGACTGGAGCTCAAGCGCCTTCACCTTCTGTGCGGTCAGCGTGACCCCCGCGATGGAGCGGGTCAGGATCTGGAGCTCCACGCCGGGTCCGACGGCCTTGCGCATCTCATCCATGCAGACGAAGGGGTCCTCGTTGACGTAGAAGAAGGGCGCCTGATAGCGGGCCCCTCCGCCGAACTCAAAGTGGCGGATTCCCGCTTCCTTGGCCGAGTACTCCATGGCGGGGAGGATGTCCTTGAGCCGGACCTTGCCGCCGAACGAGCTCTGGAGTCCGTCGCGGAAAGGCATGAACATGACACGGATCTTTTTGGGGTTGCTGGCGTAAATCATATCGTTCTATGCACCTTTCATAAATGTATTCTGGTCCAGGGTTTTCGGTTTTTCCCCCGCTTCGGAGTGATGGATCCTTTCTTCGCTGCGGCAAGGGGAACAATCGGTATTTTCAGCGAGAAATCTCGCGAATCTTGGATACCCGTGCGCCGGGGAAGGCCGCGTTCACGGCCTGGACGATGGCCGACTCCAGGCTTGCACCGGCGCTTCCCGCTGCCGCGGCAGGCGCTTTTTCGGGGACCGGGAATACGCGGGTCAGGATCGCCATGACGACGGCCATGAAAGACAGCAGGATCAGGACTGTTCCAAAAGAGATGACACAGGCGGTAAAAACGGACATACCTATAACCTCCTCATTATGGACTCGGCCGGATTCCTGGTTCACCCCGAAACATCCGGGGAAGACAGAAGAGTCCGGCCGGTCGATTTCGCAATAGCGGCGCACCCTACATCAGGAATCGCAATTAAGCAAGCATTATGCCACCAGCCTCTTTTCTCCGCTTAAGGATCCGAGGAGGTGAGCAGCTAAATGGATTTGAAAACATTGATGATTTTCTGACTCAGTCCCCGGAGACGAACAGGGCACGAAAGCGGAAAGCCGGCATTTCAAAGGGGCGAACCGTCCGGATCGTGCGATAATAGCGCAGATCGGAGGCGGGCTGGAAAAAGGCTGAAGAGAGGCGGATGTTGGCGGGCGTGCCGAATTGGCACATTCGTGCGGCAGGAGCACGGATCATCGCGGCCGTTTCCGGCCTTCCCGAACCCTTCGGAACCCCCACCGCAAGGCGCGATGCGCCCTTCACAGGCCCAGGCTTTTGCACGCCTCTTCCCCGGCAAGGCGTCCCCGGGTGATCGGTTCCGGATGGTCTTCGAGAATCAGGGAGAGGTCATCCGCGATCCCTTTCACGACCCCTCGGGCCAGGGGCGGGATTCCTCTGAGGTGGTCCGCGGAGCTGTCTTCCGTTTCCCGCCAGATGCGGACAGGGCGTCCTACAACAGCCGCG
>JBFYYH010000221.1:0-2924 GCA_041310125.1 Syntrophaceae bacterium
CCAGAGGGCGACGGGAATGAACATCGCCGCGAGACCCGCCAGATGTACGATCCGGCTGCCGGCCAGGTAGAGCATCATCAGGGCGATGATCGCGATGATGACCGTTGTGCCGAAATCCGGCTGGAGGATAATGAGGCCCACCAGGCCCCCGGTGACGCCGAGCGGGATGAGGAGGCCCTGGCGGATCTCCCGGATGTGGTGGGTATTCTGGGTCAGGAAGTGGGCCAGAAAGAGGATCAGGGCGACCTTGACCATCTCCGAGACCTGGAAAGAGAAGACCCCGAGGTTGAGCCAGCGGGTGGCGCCCCCGGCGCGGACCCCCAGGTGGGGGATCCAGAGCGCGCAGAGGAGGAGGAAGGCCGCCGCGACAGACGGCCAGGCCAGCTTCCGGAGCTTGTAATAGGGGATCCGGGTGAGCAGGATCATCACCATCAGCCCAATGCCGAGAAACAGAAGCTGCTTCTTGAGAAAGAACTGCCCGTCCTGGAACCGTTCCGTCGCGAGAATCGAGCTGGCGCTGTAGATCATCACCGTTCCGCTGGTGACCAGCAGCAGCGTCGCCAGCAGGAGGATCAGATCCGGTTTTTTTTCTCCCGTCCGATGGTTCATGCCTGTCGCTTTCTTCCTTCCGCTTTGGGGGGATCCGCTCCGCCTACAACCGCCGGACCAGCTCCTGGAAAAAACGGCCCCGCGCCTTGTAGTCGGTGAACTCGTCAAAGCTCGCGCAACCCGGGGAGAGAAGGACGACATCTCCCGGCCGGGCAAGCTTTCCGGCCGCCATCACCCCCCCCTCGAGGGTGGCCGAAAGGGTGGTCCGGACCCCCCCGCCGCGCCGGGCGAGGATCGTCTCCCGGGCCTCCCCGAAGAGGACCAGGTCCCGGACCCGGTTGCGGATCAGGGGCGCGAGGGTTTCGAAATCGCCTTCCTTGTCCCGTCCCCCGAGGAGGAGGACGACGGGGGCGGCGAAGCTCTCCAGCGCCCGGATGACCGCCCCGACATTGGTTCCCTTGGAATCGTCGTAAAACCGGACCCCGTTCTTTTCGCCGGCGTACTCGATCCGGTGGGCGATGCCCCGGAAACCCTCGACGGCCCCGATCAGGGGCGGCGGCGCACATCCGCAGGCCCGGGCGGCCAGGAGGGAAGCCATCACGTTCTCGATGTTGTGCCGTCCCGGAATGCGGATCATGGCGAGGGGGTACTCCTCGCTCTCCCCGGACTGCGACCGGCCCACCAGCCTCTCCCCGTCGAGGAACATCCCGCTGCCGACCTCTCCGTGGGTGCTGAAAAACTGCGTCTGCGCAGCGAAGCGTCCGGAGAGGGAGGCCGAGGATGCTTCATCGCCGTTGAGGATGGCGAGGTCTCCGGGGCTCTGCCGCGCGAAGATCCTCTCCTTGATCTGCCGGTAGGCGTCGAAGCTCCCGTGATAGTCGATGTGGTCGAACGTAACGTTCAGGAGGGCCGCGATCCGCGGATGAAAATCCTCCACCCACTGCAGCTGGAAACTGCTGACCTCGGCCACCGCCCAGTCCGCGTCCTGCAAACCGTCCACATAGCCGATCAGGGGGGCGCCGATGTTTCCCCCGACAAAGACCTTTTTCCCGGCCGCGCGGAGCATCTCCCCGATGAGCGTCGTGACCGTCGTCTTCCCGTTGGTTCCGGTGACGGCCACCAAAGGCGTCTTGAGGAAGCGCCAGGCGACCTCGAGTTCGCTCAGAACGGGGATCTCGCGCCGGAGGGCCTCGACGAGGATCGGGTTTGCCGGCGGGACCCCCGGGGAGGGGATCACCAGGTCGGCGGCCGCGAGGACCTCCGTTGTGTAGGGACAAACGGTCAGATCGGCAGTTAGGTTCTTCAGCTCGTCCAGGGTTTCTCCCCAGGACGAAACCGGCTTTTCGTCGGTGACGGAGATCCTCGCACCCCGGCCCGCGAGGAAGCGGGCCGTCGCGCGTCCCGTTTTCCCGATGCCGATGACGGCCACTCTCCGATCCTGAAGTTCCATGGTCTTCGTTTACCTCAGCTTGAGCGTGCTGATGGCCACCAGCGCCAGCAGGACGGAGATGATCCAGAAGCGGACGATCACCTTGGGTTCCGCCCATCCCTTGAGCTCGAAATGGTGGTGGAGCGGGGCCATGCGAAAGATCCTCCTTCCGTTCGAAAGCTTGAACCAGCCGACCTGGAAGATGACCGAAAAGGTCTCCACGACGAAGATCCCGCCGACGATCGCCAGCAGGATCTCCTGTTTCGTCAGGACGGCCAGGGTGCCGAGTGATCCCCCCAGGGAGAGGGAGCCCACATCCCCCATGAAAACCTGGGCCGGATAGGCGTTGTACCAGAGGAAGCCGATCCCGGCGCCGACCACCGCCCCGCAGAAGACGGCCAGTTCGCCGGTGCCCGCCACATAGGGGATCTGGAGGTAGGAGGCGATCTTGACGTTGCCGGCGAAGTAGGCGAACAGGAGATAGGTCATGAAGCAGGTGATGGCCGGGCCGATCGCCAGACCGTCCAGTCCGTCGGTGAGATTCACAGCGTTGGCGGCGCCCACGATGATGAAGGTCGAGAGGATCACGTACCCCCATCCCAGGTTCGGCAGGACGGTCTTGAAGAAGGGGATGGTCACCTGGGCGTTGAAGCCCGGTTTGATGAAGAGGATGACGCTCACGAACAGGGCGATGGCGATCTCGGCGGCCAGCCTCACCTTGCCCGGCACACCCCGGCTGTTCTGCCGGGTAATTTTCCGGTAGTCGTCGAGAAAGCCGATCAGGCCGAACCCGACCATCACCATGATGACCATCCAGATGTAGCCGACGCCCCAGTTGGCCCAGAGCAGCGTCGAGAGCGTGACGGCAAAGATGATCAGGATGCCGCCCATCGTCGGCGTCCCCTTCTTGGCGAGATGGGTGTCCGGCCCGTCCTCGCGGATCGTC
>JBFYYH010000222.1:0-5926 GCA_041310125.1 Syntrophaceae bacterium
GAAGTTCCTTCTGCCTTTTCATCGCCTCGGCGAAATCCTGGGCATCCTTGCCCGGAAAATCCAGCCGCAGGGCGGGATCTTCGTATTGGCTGACCCCTATGGACAGGAGGTAGAGCTTGGGTTTGATGACAAAGCCCTCTCCTTTCGGGTCGCCCCTCCAGCGGAGCCGGATCGTGGCCGGCTCGCTTGCCGAAAACCTGTTTTCCGCAATGATGGAAACCTCGCAGTCCCTCTCCGGGATGGAGACTTCCATCTCCAGCGGCTTGTCCTTCGGCAGGATCTGCAGTCCCCTCTCGGCGGAGGCGGGTCTTCCGTCGATGAGCGCCTTGACCGAAGTCACCGGCTCTCCGGTCGGCGTTCGGACGCTGTAGCGGAGGGAGATCCGGGAGGATGAGACCCCGGCGTTGTCCGCGGGCGAGAGGATCTCCACCAGCGGCGGCAGCATCTTCTGGACGGAGGTCTCCTGTTTCCTTCGCCCCGATTCCGCGTCGGCAAGACGGATCGCCTCCCCTTCGTCGGCCGTATCGAGGATCCGGGCGATGACGTCCGGCCTGTAGTAGGTCGTCCTGAAGCGGGAAAGCGGGTAGAAATCGGCGGCCTTCTCCTTGCCGTTGTTGATGTGCCAGCCGATGATGTCCTCTGCGCCCGCCGAAGCGCCGTAGTATCCGGAAGGGGTCCAGGCGACCCACCGCTTCCGGTCGTTGTGGAGGAAGAGGGCCAAAAGCTCCCTTCCATCCGCCATGCCGTACCAGCGGAGGGTGCCGTCCGCCAGCGCCGCCACCGCCACCCTACCGTTCCCGGAGATGTTCACCGCCCAGGCCGCTCCCGGAACGTACACCTTCCATTTTTACGCGCCCCGCCGGTCGTAGAGGCGCAGATACCAGTCTGCCCCCAGCAGGACGCTCTGGCGGTCGGGGGAGATGGCCACGCTCCGGGCCATCTCGAAGGGGTCCATATTCAGCGCCACGCCGCTGATCTTCGGATAGAGATGGTTCTGCCAGTCCGTGACCTGGAGCCCCTCGGCCGTCCGGATCGGACCCCGGAGGCCCTCCCCGCCCGACTGTGCCACGGAAAGAAGACTGTCCTTGACGGAGTAGCGGACAGGCCGGGGATCCTCTTTGTAATAGCGGGTCTGGATGGCAGAGCCGTCCTCCGAGATGAGAAAAATATCCGTGCTCTCCCTGAAATCGGAGATGGAGGGCTTTTTGAGCAGGACCGGGTTGTCCTGCGCATCGAGGATGCCGAAGGACGGGTCGGCCGCGCCGAAGACCATGCTCCCGTCACGGAGGGGGAGCATTCTCGGGAGGGTATCATCCGCCCCGCTGGGGATGTCCGTGAAGCGCCCCTGGCCGGAATCGGACCACTTCCGGATGAGCTGCCGGTTTCCCGGGGGATGGATCCCTCCGGCGTAGAGATGCCGGCCGTCCCGGGACCAGGCGATCGCCAGGAAACGGGCGTAGAGGTTTCCCCCCGTATCCGGGGAATGAAGATGGCGGAGGGGGGAACCGGACGGAGCCACGGAGTAGAGATCCAGCCGGTGGGTATCCTCATATCCCACGGCGATCCGGATTCCCCTCGGGGAACGGGAGGGGGAAAAGCTGACGGAAGCGGGGTGACCTCCCCCGATGGCTTTCTCCTTCGCCAGCAGTTTCAGAACCCGGCTTCCGCGGGCGTCGACTTCGTAGAGGCGAATCATCCCGTCATACGAGGCGGTGGCGAGAAGGGGGGGCGCCCCCTCTCCCCCCTCCAAAAAGTCGGCGCCGTAGATGACCTGGCCGTAATCCCTGTCCTCCGCGATCTGCCGGTAATCGGAGGTCCGGTAGAGGCGGATGCCGACGTTCTGATCCATGCAGGCCAGGAGGAACTGCCCGTCCCTGGAATAGGCCAGGTGGTTGATGACGGTCGGCAGATCGGTGATCCGCTGGAAAAGGGCGCCGCTTTCGCGGTCGAAAAGGTAGATGGTGTTGGTCCCCTCCCATTCGTATCCGGTCCATCCTCCGCAGGCGATCGTCCTGCCGTCGGGGGAGATGTCGACCGCATAGATCTTCCCTTCACTTCCGTGGCCGATGGGGATGCGGAGCGTCCGGATGAGCTTGCCGGTTATGAGCTCCCAGATCCGGACGGTCTTGTCGTTGGAGGAGGTGACCAGGTAGCGGTTTTCGGCGTCCACCCCGATCCGGGTGATCATGGCCGTATGCATGCCCGTTTCGATCCGGAGGATGGGGTCCGCGAAAGGCTCGGCGGCCATGGCCAGGGGGGGAAAATGGTCCCCGGAAAACAGCGAAAAGACGAAGAGGATGAAAAAAACAAGCCCTGAACGCAGCGTTGCGCCTGGATCTTTCATTTCAAGCCCCCCGAGAGCCGGTTCCTGCCGATTGCGCTTCCCGGATCCATACCACAGAAGGTCCGCGAAGAAAATCACAAAATACCCTGCCCATCTTTCCTGCTTTGGAAACTTTTTCAATGGGGCAGCGGGAGATACGGAGGCGGAGAAAATCTCCCTTGCGCGCTCTCGGGATCCGATTTTCAAGTTGCGCAAAGGCTCCGTTTCATCGAATGCCGGACTATCCTCTTGACAAAGGACGAAAACATAGGCATCCATGGCTTGCACGTCAATCCCATTTTTCAGCCAGCAGGGATACACGGGTTCCGCGTTTGGAGAGCCCCGCTACGAACCGATAGTCCGGGACTCGAACCTGAAAGGCGGGAGATGGACAAGGAACGGAAAGAAACGGCCGAAGACGGGGAATTCGACCACGGGGCCCTCCTCGATGCCTCTCTGCGCGTGATCCGGGGATGCGCGCTGCGAAACGGCGCGATTGTCGCAGCGGAGAGCGACCTGCCCGTCTACCCTTCCCAGGTTCAGGATTATCGCTATGTCTGGCCGCGGGACGCCTCATACATGTGTGTGGCCGCCAACCGGGCGGGGGTAAGGGATTTTCAGGAGCCCTTCTTTCACTGGCTCCGCGACCGGGCGGAGGGGGTGTGGGAATCTGGCCTACTCTTCCAGAACTACCACGTGAACGGACCCAGAAAAGGGCTCGCCCTGCAGATCGACCAGAACGGATCCGTGCTCTGGGCGATGGACGATTTCTACCGCGGCGAATGGCCCCCGGAAATTCGGGTTCTCGCGAAACGCCTTGCGGACGGGATCCTCTC
Organism: Syntrophaceae bacterium; assembly: GCA_041310125.1. GTDB lineage: Bacteria > Desulfobacterota > Syntrophia > Syntrophales > UBA5619 > JAKAFS01. The sequence goes on from JBFYYH010000222.1 coordinate 3,160, forward strand.
GGTCTGGGGAAAGGGGTTCTTCACGACCCTGACGCAGGATCTCTGGGAGGAGCGGTACGCCTATCCCGAACTCGAGCAGTTCCATCCCTACTCCCTGGCCGCCTGCATCCGAGGTCTCCGATGCGCCGCGCCGCTTGATCCGGACTACGCCTGCCGGGCAGAGGCGATGGAAACGGTCCTGAAAAAGGCCTGCCGCAGGGGAATCGTCCGCACGGCCGGGCTTGTCCGGAACGCGAACTGCGACGCTTCGCTCCTCGGGCTGGTCTGGCCATTCGCAATCTATGCGCCGGATCACCCCCTCGTCGGCCGGTTCATCCGCCGGGTGGAACGCTCCCTCGTCCAGGACGGCGGGGTCCGCCGCTACAGCTTCGACGAGTACGACGGCCATCGAAGGCACGGGGTCGACTCGCGAAGGGGGAGCGGGACCTGGCCGATCCTGAATTTCTGGCTGTCCATCGTCTTTTCGCTCCGCGGTGAAGGGGAAAAGGCCGCGATGTATTCGGATGCCGTGTTCCGGCGCATCCACGGCCATTGGATTCCGGAGCAGCTTTTCGAGAACGAGCTCCAGCAGAGCATCACCCCCCTCGGCTGGAGCCACGCAATGTACCTCCTCTGGAGAACGGAGAGGAAAGCCGGATGAAGGCCTGGCCGTCGCTTCTTCACGAGAATCGTCCAAGCCATCCGGGATAGCGAATCCTTCGCGATTACTTGACCTACAACTGAAACCGTGAAAAAAGAAACTTTCATTGAGCCGGAAGAAAACCCTGTTTCCAGGAAAGGAGAGTGTGCCATGTTCAAACCGGAGACATTCCGCAAGGCCTTTGAAAACCGCGATCCCGTTGCGCTCCAGACACCTTTTGACCCTGCGCCCCGCCGGGGTTTGCAAGGGTCTCTCCTCATGACTCTGCTCGCCGCTGCCGTGATCTGGGGCTTGGTTGTCTCACCCTTTACCCCGCGTGCCGAAGCCGCCGACGTGTACAGCTATACCGACGAGAACGGCGTCCTGGTGATCACGAACACCCGCCCGCCCGAGAAGATGAAGAGGAAAGCCAAAAAGATCGACAGCTACAGAGAGATCACGGACGAGGAGCGGAAGGCGTGGGAGAAGGAAAAGACGGATCAGATGAAGGCATGGCGGGATTCACAGGCCGCCGAGGAGGAAGACAGAAGAAAGAAGGCGGGGTCTGCTGAGGCCGAGAAGCCGGAGAGCCTCAGAAGAATGGAGGCGGAGACGGCGGAAGCGGCCAGGACCATGCGGGAAACGCGCGAGAAGGCCGTGGAGGTTCTGAAGGCCCTTCCATGACGGACGGATGACGGACGGTGAAGCGGACCGATTCGAGCCGGACAAGAATGAGGATTATGCATCCAACTTACACAGCCCATCGTGGATCGGAAGGATTCACGGGATGGCTTCCTCCTTTTTCGGGCGGGTCGGAAGATCGGTTTTACAGATCTTCTGGCCCGCCCATTTCATGCCGGATCTTGGAGCTGCCGGAAAGAGCCGGCCCTCTCCTGCCGTGCACGGAGAGCAAAAAGCCCATCCGATACAGAAGGGTTTATTCCGTGACCAGTTTCCTGCCCAGCTCAAAGGCCTCCCGCATGAGCTTTTCGTTGGATCGGATCTCGCCGGCATTCATGGCGCTGCCATAGACCATCCCCACGATCGGGGATTCCGTATATCCGTAGGTGTCCTGAAAGGCCCTCAGGGCATTGACGCATCCGGACGAGAAGGGATCTTCGTCGCCGTACGTCATGGCGATCGCGATCCGCTTTCCCCGGAAGGGGTCTGCATGGTAAGCGGGTAGGGCGAAACACCGGTCCATGAAGATCTTGGTCTGCGCCGACATCGTGAACCAGTAGACGGGGCTTGCGATCACCCAGGCGTCCGCTTCAATGAGTTTGGGATAAATCCCCTGCATCTCATCCGGGATGGCGCAGCCCTTGCTGTTTCTCTTCTGGCAGGACATGCAGCCCCTGCATGGAGTGATGTTTTTCCCCTGCAGATAAATGGTTTCGACTTCCGCTTTTCCCGATAGGGCGCCTTTGCGGATCTGATCCGCCAAAATGGCGCTATTGCCCTTCTTCCTCGGGCTGCCCAGGAGAACGAGAACTTTTTTTGCCATCACGACACCTCCCTGTGGGTTTTTTGATCATCCCTGCTCAAAATCGGATCGTCACCGGCATACGCGGCTTTCCGATCATGGTTGATACCATTATTAGGGCTTCTGCGCGGTGACGATCATCCGGGAGTTCATGAAACCGTAATCCCCCTTTTTGCGGAAAGGCGAAAAATCGCCCAGGACCGTCACTCCGGCAAAACCGATCTGCGCCAGGATGCGCCTGATCGACTCCGGATCGTAGAGCCTCAGCGAATAGCGGTTGTCCCGGACAAGCCCGCCCTTCTTGCTGATCACCATCTCCCGCGCATAGACGACATCCCCCTCCAGGGCTCTCTTCCGGCAGACCACGGTATCGTCGCCGATCTCGTGCCAGGCAAGGGGGTTGAACGTGCTCTTGAGGGTGGCGCCGTTGACGATGTCGATGAGCAGACGCCCCCCGCGCCTCGCCAGGCGCATCGCCTCGGAGAGGATCGCCCGGTCTCCCTCCGGGGAAGCGCTGTATCCGAGGGAGTTGCCGAGGATCAGCACATGGTCGAAGCTCTCCAGGGGAAGGCCGGTTTCCCTGGCGTCTCCCCGGAGAAACCGGATCTCCATCCCCAATCGGACAGCGTCACTTCTCCCCCGCTCGATGAGAAACTGCGAGTAGT
>JBFYYH010000223.1:0-4351 GCA_041310125.1 Syntrophaceae bacterium
GCCGCCTTTTTCGCCACCAGCCCCTCGATGGACCGGACGATCTCGTCCCGGGTGGCGCCCGGCGTGAAGACGGCGTCATATCCCATCGCCTTGAGACGGACCGTGTCGTCCGGCGGGAATACCCCCCCGATCACGAAGACCACGCCCTCCGTCATCCTCTCCTTCCGGGCGGCCTCGATCAGCGGTTCCCCCAGGGTGAGGTGGGCGCCGCCCAGGGAACTGACCCCGATCACGTCCACGTCCTCCTGGATCGCCGTCTGAACGATCTCGCCGGGGAGCGAATTCCCGATGTAAACGATCTCCATCCCGGCATCCCCCAGCTCCTTGGCGACGGTGATGATCCCCCGGTTATGCACGTCGAGCCCCAATTTTGCCAACAGCACCTTGATTTTTCTTGCCACGGATCTTCGTCCTCCTCTCCCGACCCTTTTTCATCGGGATTCCTCCCTGTTGTGCGGTCATCTCCTACCAAAGCGCAGGCGGTTTCCACAGCCCGAAGGCCTCCTTGAACACCTTGAACAGCTCCCCTTCCGTGCAGCGGACCCGGGCACAGGCCACGCTGCAGGGCAGGATATTCTCTCCCCTGCGGCAGGCGTCCTTCAGGGCCGCCAGCGCTTCACCCACCTTGTCGTTGTCCCGGCTGAGGCGGAGCTTCGCCAGCCTCTCCCTCTGCCGGGCCTCGACGCCCTCGGGATAGCGGAAGACGTTGATCGGAGGCGGCTCCGCTTCCGACCGGTAGCGGTTGTAGGCCACGATCCGGATGTCGCCCTTTTCGATCTCCTGCTGCTGGTTGTAGAAGTAGGAGGATATTTTCCGGTGAAGCTGCCCCGATTCGATGGCGGCCACGTACCCGCCCCCCCGTTCGATCTCGTCCACCTCGTCCAGGATCCGTCTTTCGATGTCGCTGGTCAGGGTCTCGACGTAATAGGATCCCCCCAGCGGATCGACGACGTCGATGATCCCCGTTTCCTCCTGGAGGATCTGCTGGGTCCGCAGGGAGAGAAGCGCCGCCTCCTCCGTCGGAACGGAATAGGCCTCGTCGTACGAGTCGACGTGCAGCGACTGGGCGCCTCCCAGAACCGCGGAGAGGGCGTGGTAGGCCGCCCGGATGACGTTGTTCAGGGGCTCCTGTTGGACCAGCGAGACGCCCGAGGTCTGGACATGGCAGCGCATCCACATGGAACGGGGGTTTCTCGCCTGGAAGCGGTATTTGAGGATCCTGTACCAGAGGCGGCGGACGGCGCGCAGGCGCGCCACCTCCTCGAAGAAATCGCTCGCCGGCGACCAGAAGAAGGCCAGGCGATCCGCGACCTGGTCCACCTCGTACCCTCGGCGGATCATCTCCTCGAGGGTGGCGATGCCGTTCGCCACCGCAACGGCCATTTCCGTCACGCCGGAGGTTCCGAATTCCCGCAGGTTATACCCGTTGATCGTGATGAAATTCCACTGCGGCACCTGTTTGCGGATGAACTCGATGTTGTCGCACTGGATCCGGAAGCAGTCCGGCGGCGCGATGAACTCTGCGCCGCTGCGGATGAGCTCCTCCAGGGAGGTATCGTTCTGGACGCTTCCCCGCAGTCTGTCCCAGGGGATGCCGCGCTCCTCCGCGAGGACCAGGTACATCGGAAAGAGGATCGCCGTGTTCGAGGGATAGTGGGTGACGATGGAGGCCGTTATTTCGTCCAGACGGATGTCCTTGAAGAGGAGGGCCATATCGTCGACGGAGTCGATGCAGACCCCGGACATCCCCACCTGGCCCTGGGAAAGCGGATCGTCGGAGTCGTACATCTGGATCGTCGGGATATCGAAGAGAATGTTCAGGCCGGTCGCCCCGTGGTCCAGCATGAACTTGATCCGCTCGTTGGTGTCCTCGGGGGAGCCGAACCCCGTGAGCTGGCGCATTGTGAATTCCCGGCCGCGGTACATGTTGGCGTGAATGCCCCGCGTGAAAGGCTCCTGGCCGGAGTGACCCAGATCCTCGTGATAGTCAAGATCCGGTTGCGAGAGGGGCGTGTAGAGCATCTGACGGGGGATATCCGAGCCGAGAACCGTCCGCGGCGTTTTCAGCCAGTTGCGGCGGTCCTGTTCCCGAACGGCGGTCTGCATCCAGCTGTCGAGGCGCCGGCGCATCTCCGCCAGGGCGGCCGGATTGTACAGGGGCATGCGCTCTCTGCCGGACAGGGCTTCTGCCAGGATCTCCTTGGTTGTCTTGGCGTTTTCCTTCATGGATCATCGTCTCCTCTCAAAGCGGACCGCCGGAGATCTTCTCCGCCGTTTCTCCAGGTCCGGCTGCCGCTGTCACGGGAAAGCGGGATATCGCAGGGGTTTCACCCCAGGGTTCATTGTGGTATTACCAATAAATAAATTTACATTTCATGTCAAGCAAAATTTTTCCATTACGAAATATGAGTGTGCATATATTCGGTTTTATGTAATTATTTCTGAGAAGCCCTTCCATCGCCCCCGGCTACCTTCTGGTATTACCAGTTGTTTTTTGTTGACACGCCGGAATTTTCTGTGTTAATCTGGATCAAAATTCCGGAGCCCGGTGATGTTCATACCCCTGCAGCGCAAACGATTTTCGGACGAGATCGTCGAGCAGATCATCCTGCTGATCAAGGAAGGCCGGCTCAAACCGGGGGACAGCCTTCCCTCCGAACGGGAAATCTCGGAAAAGCTGAACGTCAGCCGTCCCCCCCTCCGCGAAGCGCTGAAAACCCTGGAGACGCTCGGTTTCATCGAAATCCGGCAGCGCCGGAAGAGCGTCGTCAAGTCGGTCGCCGATTTCTCTCTCCAGGACCCGTTGGCAAAAGTGCTCGAGGGGGACGCGACCATGGTCGTGCAGCTCTTGCAGGTCCGCAAGATCATAGAGTCCTGGGCAGCATCCGAAGCCTCCCGCCTGGCGACGGAGGACGACCTGGGGAATCTTGAAGCAGTTTACCGGGACCTGGAGCGGGATTTTAAGAACAACGAACTGGGGGTCGATGCGGATGTCCGCTTTCACCTCTCCATCTACCAGGCCGCCCGGAATACGGTTCTTTGCCACATCGCCTCCACCCTGCTGACCCTGCTGCACCAGGCGCAGCGGGTCACCCGGCAGGTGATGTTCGAGGAGACGGTCAACCGGGAGCGCCTCCTGCAGCAGCACCGGGCGATCTTCGATGCGATCCGGGAGCGCAACCCGGACCGCGCCGGGGAAGCGATGCGGACCCACTTGGATTACGCGGAAAATGACTTCATTTCCCGTTGGGCGGGCGCCGCCCCGGGGAGAAAGGCCTCGGGAAAAACCCGCTGAAATGGAGCGGGTTTTCCGACGGCTTTGGGGAAACGGGGATCAAGAGCCGCCGCAACAGCGGCATCCGGAGAGGCCCTGATCAAACGATTTCGAGACGGGAGGAGAGATGCTTGATATTGAAAACGCAGCCGCCGTGATCACGGGCGCGGGCAGCGGAATCGGGGAGAGCTTCGCAAAGGACTGGGTCAAAAGAGGCGGCAGGGTCGTTCTCGCGGATATCGTGCCGGAGAACCTGGCCCGGGTGGAGCGTGAGATTGCCGCGCTCGGGGGAGAGGCGGCCTCCATCCTCTGCGACGTGACGAAGGAAGAGGACGCGCGGCGGCTGGCCTGTTTCGCCATCGAGCGGTACGGGGGAATCCACCTCGTCCTGCCCGCGGCCGGCATCATCCAGGACGGCCTGCTGCTCTCCACAGACCGGGAGACCGGCAAGGTGACGAAAAAGATGTCCCTCCGGCAGTTCCAGTCCGTTCTGGACATCAACCTGACCGGCGTCTTTCTGACCGTTCGGGAATGCGCGGCACAGATGATCGATTCGGGATCGAGGGGGCTGATCTGTCTGATCTCCTCGACCGGCTCCCTGGGAACGGCCGGGCAGATCAACTACTCCTCCACCAAGGCGGCCATGTCCGTCATGCCGAAGGTGATCGCCGCCGAGTTTTTCCGGAGAAACCTGGCGGACCGGATCCGCTGTGTTGCCGTCGCCCCGGGATACGTGGCCACGGCGATGGTCAAGGGGATGGACGCCAAGGCCCTGGAAAAGATCCTCGGCGACGTCCCGATCGGCCGTCTGATCGAACCGGAGGAAATCGCCTCCCTGATCTGCGAACTCTACCGCAACGAGGCGATCACGGGAGAGGTGTTCTTCATCCACGGCGGGTTGAGGCTGGGATCCCGGGGCTGACGCCGCCCCCGCGCCCGCCGGGCCGGATCAAAGCCCGCCGACTGGATCCGGGGTCCGGCATGACAACCTTTGACCTGCTTCCTTGCCGGAGGAATCCATTTTCCGAAAGAGGTGTTGCTTCATGGCTCAAACGCCGCCCTCCCCCTCCCCCTATC
>JBFYYH010000224.1:0-4381 GCA_041310125.1 Syntrophaceae bacterium
GGTCGCGATCCTGCCGGAGGCGGAGGAGGTGGAACTGAACGTCGAACCCAACGACCTCCGGATCGATGTCTACCGTTCGACCGGCCACGGCGGCCAGAGCGTCAACACGACCGACTCGGCCGTGCGGATTACCCACTTGCCGACGGGACTTGTCGTGACCTGCCAGGACGAGAAATCGCAGCTCAAGAACAAGAACAAGGCGATGAAGGTCCTCCGGGCGAGGCTGCTGGACGCGGCGGTGAAGAAGCAGAACGCCGAGATCTCCGAAACCCGGAAAAGCCAGGTGGGGAGCGGGGACCGCAGCGAGCGGATCCGGACCTACAATTTTCCCCAGGGAAGGGTGACGGACCACCGGATCGGCGTGACCTCCTACAGTCTGGAGGGTTTTCTCGACGGCGACATCCGCTTCATGATCGACGCCCTTCAGACCCATTTTCAGGCCGAGGCGCTCAAAGGAACCGCCTGAGGGATCATCCGCCTCCGCGTCCCTCGGCTGCCGGAGCGGCGGGGAGCGGCAAGGGGGTTTCAGCAAGATGGATATCCGGACCCTGCTTCAGGATACAGCCCGCATTCTCAACGAGAGCGGAAGCCCCTCCCCCCGTCTCGATGCGGAGGTCCTCCTGATGCGCTTCCTGGGGGCAGACCGCCTGCGGTTCTTCAGCCATCCTGAAAGGGTCGTCTCCGAAGAGGAGGCCGCCGGTTTTTCCCGGTGGGTGGAGAGGCGGCGCGGGGGCGAACCGGTCTCGTACATCGTGGGGGAAAAGGAGTTCTGGTCGCTCCGTTTCGAGGTCGATCGCGGGGTCCTGATCCCGAGGCCGGAGACGGAGTGCCTCATCGAGGAGGCGCTCCGCTGCCGCGGGTCGGATGCCGGAAGACTTCGGATCATCGACATCGGGACGGGAAGCGGCGCAATCGGAGTCACCCTGGCCCGTGAACTGCCGGAGGTGCAGGGGGTCGCGACGGACATCTCCCCCGCGGCCCTCTCGGTGGCCCGGAGGAACGCCCTCGCCCACGGCGTGGAAGGGCGGATCGAGTTCCTGCAGGGGGATCTCTTCGCGGGAGCCCCCGGGCCGTTCGATTGGATCGTTTCCAACCCGCCCTATATCCGGGACGATTTGTATCCGCTCCTGCCGCGGGGGATCCGGGAGTTCGAGCCCCGGGAAGCGTTGATTGCCGGACCGGAAGGCACGGCGTTCCACCGGAGGATCATCCGGGAGGGAGCGGACCGCCTGAAACCGGGCGGGCGGATCTTCCTGGAGATCGGCGAGGGGCAGAGGGAGGCCGTGGATTCCCTGTTCCGGGAAGAGGGGATCTACGAAGAGATCCGGTTCCGCAAGGACTACGGCGGGATGGACCGCGTCGCCTCGGCGAGAAGAAGACAGGGACAGTGCCGTTGCTTATTTCCCATATTTGCGTAGCGTGGTTTCGCCGAAGCGCATTGGAGATTTTTCGGGTACCATGCCACCGCAGCGGGGCGTCCGCCGGGAAAACTGTTTGAGCACGACCGCGCGAGTTTTTCCCCGGCAGCGAAGCGAGGATGTGCATGGTCGAAAAATGTCCAGCGCCACCGGCGAAGGCTCGCTACGCTAACAAACGGTTCAGAAAGCTGTGAGATAGGGGGGCTGTCCCTGTTTTCCCGGCGATACATGGGAGCTGAACGATGGACAAGATGGTGATCACCGGCGGGAGAAGGCTGGAGGGGGAGGTTCGGGTCAGCGGCGCCAAAAACGCCGCGCTTCCGATCCTCGCCTCCTCGCTGCTGGTCGACGGCTGGAGCACCTTTCACAACATCCCGGATCTCCTGGACATCAGGACGATCCGAAAGCTCCTTGGCAGCTTCGGCGTCCAGAGCGAAGGCGCAGAGACCCTCCGGGTCAACGCCGGCGCGATCACGAACTGCGAGGCCTCCTACGACCTGGTCCGGACCATGCGGGCCTCGATTCTGGTGCTGGGACCGCTTGTCGCCCGGATGGGGGAGGCGCGGGTTTCCCTGCCGGGGGGATGCGCCATCGGGGCGAGGCCGGTCAATCTGCACATCCGGGCGCTCCAGGAGATGGGCGCCGAGGTGGTGCTCAGGGACGGCTATGTCGAGGCGAAGGCCTCCCGCCTGAAGGGGGCGGAGATCTATTTCGACATCTCCACGGTCACGGGGACCGAGAACATCCTGATGGCGGCCACCCTTGCCGAAGGGACGACCGTCCTGAAGAACGCGGCCCGCGAGCCGGAGGTCGTCAACCTGGCCGACGTGCTCATCGGCATGGGCGCCCGGATTTGGGGGGCGGGAACGGACAGGATCACGATCGAGGGGGTGGAGCGCCTCCATCCCGTGGAGGCGGAGGTGATCCCGGACCGGATCGAGGCCGGCACCTTCCTGATCGCCGCCGGGATCACCGGCGGGGATGTCCGGATCCTCGGCTGCAACGCCTCGCATCTGGAGGCCCTGCTGACCCGGCTGAAGGATGCCGGGTTGAGGATCGACGCGGACGGGGATTCGCTCCGGGTCTCGGGCGGCGGGGCCATCCGCAGTGTGGATGTCAAGACCCTGCCCTATCCCGGGTTTCCGACGGATCTCCAGGCCCAGATCATGGCCCTGATGGCCGTCGCGAACGGCCTTTCGGTCATCACGGAGACGGTCTTCGAAAACCGCTTCATGCAAGTCGGCGAGATGATCCGGATGGGGGCGGACATCGTCATCCAGGGGAAGAGCGCCATCGTCCGGGGGGTGGCCAAGCTCCAGGGGGCGCCCGTGATGGCCACCGATCTCAGGGCATCCGCCTCCCTGATCCTGGCCGGGCTGGCCGCGGAGGGAACGACGGTTCTCTCCCGCGTCTACCACATCGACCGGGGATACCAGCAGATCGAGAAGAAACTGTCGGCCTTGGGGGCGGACATCCGGAGGGTTTCCGGGTAAGGGGGGGTCATGAAGATCATCCGGACGGACGAGGCGTCTTTCGAGGATTTCTTCCGGCGGATCCGGGAGCGAGGCCGGGTCTTCGATCCCGGGCTCTGGGAGTCCGTCGGCCGGATCGTGGACGATGTGGCCCAACGGGGGGATGAGGCCCTGTTTTCCTATACCGAACGGTTCGACGGCCATCGGCCGACGGCCTTGACGGTCGAGGTCTCCCGGGAGGAGCGGAGGGAGGCGGCTTCGAGGGTGGCGCCGGAAGACCTGGAGATCCTCCGCCTGGCTGCCCGGAGGATCGAGCAGTTCCACGAGCGGCAGCGCCAGGAGGGGTGGTCCATCGCGGATGAAGAGGGGGTTGAGCTCGGCCAGCGGATTCTTCCCCTTTCCCGGGTCGGCCTCTATGCCCCGGGCGGTCTCGCCAGCTACCCCTCCACCGTGCTGATGACGGCGATCCCGGCGCGGATCGCCGGCGTCGGCGAGATCCTCCTCGCGACCCCTTCCCGGGACGGGCGGATCCGGCCCCTGATGGCCGCCGCGGCGGAACTGGGGGGGGTGCAGCGGATCTTCCGGATCGGCGGCGCCCAGGCGATCGCCGCCCTGGCCTTCGGCACGGCCTCCGTTCCCCCGGTGGACAAGATCGTCGGTCCGGGGAATGCCTATGTGGCCGCGGCCAAGAAGATGGTCTTCGGCCGGGTCGCGATCGACATGATTGCCGGACCCAGCGAGGTGCTGATCATCGCCGATGGAACGGGGGAGGCCTCGTTCGCCGCCGCCGATCTGCTGGCCCAGGCCGAGCACGACGAAATGGCGGGCGCGGTGCTGATGACGCCCGACGGGGATTTCGCCCGGGCCGTAGCGGCGGAGGTCGAGCGGCTATTGACCGATCTGGCGCGAAAAGAGATCGCTGCCCGCTCCATTGCGGACTTCGGCGCCGTGGTGGTGACGAGAAATCTCGGCGAGGCGGTCGAACTGGCCAACCGCTTCGCGCCGGAGCACCTCGAACTGATGGTGCGCCATCCCCGGGACCTCCTGGCGGGGATCCGAAATGCCGGGTCGATCTTCCTCGGGATGCACACCCCCGAGGCGCTCGGCGACTACCTGGCAGGCCCGAACCACGTCCTGCCGACCGGGGGAACGGCGCGCTTCGCCTCCCCGCTGGGCGTGTACGATTTCGTGAAGCGGAGCAGCGTGCTCTTCTTTTCGCAAGGGGCCCTTGCCCGGTACGGATCGCAGACGATTCGGCTGGCGGAGCTGGAGGGGCTCGACGGCCACGGGAATTCCGTCCGCCTGCGCCTGTTGCCGGGAAATCGGGAATAGGCTGTCTATCCTCGATTCAGGCTCTTTTTCCGGGCCGGAAGGAGGTTTCCGTCGCTGTCGAATCCCGAACAAAAATCTCATGACAGAACGGCGGGGTGGATCAGGATGGGCCTCCGTCTTGACCGGAAGCGGACGGGCCTGTTTCTCTGTGAGCGGGCG
>JBFYYH010000225.1:0-5716 GCA_041310125.1 Syntrophaceae bacterium
ATGGCCGAAGAGAAGAACGGGATCATCCTCGTGACAGGCGCCACCGGAAGCGGGAAATCAACTTCGCTTGCCGCGCTCCTCAACGAGGTCAACGACCAGAAGTCCGTCCATGTCGTGACCCTCGAGGACCCGGTGGAGTTTTCCCACCCCCACCGGAAGGCCACTTTCAACCAGCGGGAGATGGGGAGCGATTTCGACAGCTTCGCGAGCGGGCTCCGCGCCGCGCTCCGCCAGGCGCCGAAGATCATCCTCGTCGGCGAAATGCGGGACCGGGAGACCGTGGAGATCGGCCTCTCCGCCGCAGAGACGGGCCATCTGGTCCTCTCCACCCTCCACACGGTGGACGCGGGACAGACGATCAACCGCATCCTCGGCATGTTTTCCACGGAGGAGGAGAACCAGGTCCGGATCCGTCTGGCCGACACGGTCCGCTGGATCGCCTGCCAGCGGCTCCTCCCGAAGGAGGGGGGGGGACGCGTCGCGGCCTTCGAGATCATGGGGTCGAACCTCCGGGTGAAGGACGCCATCCTCCACGGGGAGTCGGAGGGGAAGACCTTCTATGAGATCATTCAGGCCGGGAAGGCCTTCGGAATGGTCACCTTCGACGACTACATTATCGATCTGTTCAAGCAGGGGCTGATCAGCGAGGAGACCGGAAAGGCCTACGCCTCCAACAAGGGGATCGTCGGCCGCGGCATAGACACGGTCAAGAGCGCGCGCGGGCAGGCGACGACGGACCTCGGCAAGCTCGAAGTGGACAGCAATTACGGAAAACCGAAGAAGCCCTTTTAGCAGGCGGTTGAAAAACGGCCATTTGCGGCGTTTCCCCCATCCTTCGCCGTTCAACGTACGACAAGGTGCGCCTCACGGCGCAGGATTTGTTCCGCTTCGCTCCACGGTTCTGCGAATGCGGGGGCCTTGCATCCGGGCATTTTTGAACAGCCTGCAGGAATGACAACAGCCTGCAGGAATGACTTTTCCAACAGGCTTTATAACGGGAGGAATGGGATGGATGAGGACAAGACCCTGTTGAACGAAGTGGCGTCGGAGGACTACGACTCGTCGGACCGGCCTTTCGACTTCGTCGGGGAGGGGGAGACCGCCCTGGTCTGCGAGCCGGATCCGGCCGTCCGGGAGAAGATCTTCGACGCGCTGACAGAGCTGGGCTATCAGATCACGCAGCCCGGCTCGGCGAAGGAAGCCCTCCGATACATGAGGTTCCACGTCTACGACCTGGTGGTGTTGAACGAAAGCTTCGACACGGAGAATCCGGCCGCGAACGACGTCCTCGCGTACCTGGAAAACCTGTCTATGACGACGCGGCGGCGGATCTTCGTCGTCCTGGTCAGCGCGACCTCCCGGACGATGGACAACATGGCGGCCTTCCACCGGAGCGTGAATCTGATCTTCAACCTCAAGAACCTCGACGAGGCGGGGAAGGTCATCCGGCGCGGCGTCGCCGAGAACGCCGCCTTCTACCACGTATTCCGGGAGACGCTGCAGAAGATGGGGCGGGCCTGAACCCGGTGGGGCGCCGGCGAAGCCGGGAGGAAAACGCCCCCGGCCTTCTCATCCGGGTATTGCGGACCGGCTTCCGAGGAGGGCCTCCACCCGCTGCAGCGTGGCGGCCGCGAGGTCGTGGAGTCCTCGGGCGGTAAACGACGAGGCCAGTTGCAGGAGGAAGCGGGGGTTTTTCGGCTCAGCGGCCACGGCCTTTTGGAAGGCGTCCGACGCCGGCCCGTGGAGCCCCTGCCGGGCGAGGAGATTTCCGAGCCGGGCGTAGTGGCTGCCCGCATCCGCCGGATTGCAGGAGGCGGCCCGCGCGAAGGCTTCCGCGGCGGCTTCCGGCTTCTCCATGCCGACCAGGGCTTCGCCGAGTCCCATCCAGCAGAAGGGGTCGTCGGGCCGTTCGGCAAGGCAGCGCCGGAAGGCATCCTTCGCCCTTTCCAGTCGGCCGGCGCTCAGAAAGGCGTTCGCCAGCCTTTCGAGCAGGACGGGCGCATCTGCGGAGGAGAGTTCTGCGGCGCGACCGTAGGCCGCCTCGGCTCCCCCCTCGTCCCCCGCCGCAAGACGGGCGTCCCCGAGGCCGCACCAGGCGTCCGGGGAGTCCGGTTCGAGCGCGGCCCAGTTTTGGAAGGCGCGCAGGGCCCTTTCCCGGCTCCCCGCCGCGAGACAGGCCTCACCCAGCGTGCGCAGAAGATTCACGTCATCCGGCTGGGCCGCCGCGGCCCGCTCGCAGACCGAGACCAGCCTCTCCCACTGCTTCCCCTCCCGGTAGATCCGGACCAGTTCGTCGTAGGCGAAGCCGGCAAAAAGCCGCCGCGCGAGTTCCCTCTCGAAGAGGCGCTCGAAGCATTCCGCGGCCTCCTCCGGTTTTCCGTCGTCGTGGAGCGCCCAGGCCAGGGCGAGAAGAGAGGAGTCCTCCTCCGGCCGGTTATCTTGTGCAGAGGTCTGCCGGGTCCTGTCCATGGGAAGGGGATTTTCCGCCATCGGATTCAAAATAAGGCGCGCCCCGGAGACCCGATCCGGACCTCCGGGGCGGCATTTCAGCAGCTGCAGGAACCGCAGGCGTTCTCCCGGCTCAGGCTGGAGGTCATCTGAAATCCGGAACCCCGCTCGGTGGTGATGAAATCGAGAGAAATCGGTTTGACCTTTTCGAACAGTTCCTTTTCGACCAGGAAGGTGATGCCCCGGTCCTCGAACACCTCGTCGTTTTGTGTGGACTCATCCAGAGCCATGCCCAGAGAGGGCCCCGCTCAGCCGCCCTCCTGCATGAGGACCCGGATCGAAGGAGCCTCGCTGCGATTCTTCAGGAACTCCTTGATCATCTCGCTCGCTTTTTCGGATACAGAAAACATGGTCGTCTCCTTTTTGATCGGACGCTTTTTGTCCGTCTGATTTTGCACTAACTTAACGATCCTTCGCCATTTGTCAAATGATTTTTTGAGACCGTATTCTCGACGGATGTGCAACTTGAGCAGCGGATCCCTCCGCGCGCTGGACATTTTTCGACCCCGCACCTCCTCGCTTCGCTGCCGGGAAAAAATTAGCTGCGCTGATTCTTCGAATTCGTGCCTTGCGGCGCTCAGACAGTTTTCCCGGCAGGCGCTCCGCTGTGGGGGCGGGGTGCCCCGAAAAATCTCCAATGCGCGCTTCCAGGATCCGCTGCTCAATATCTTACGTCCTTGAGGAACATCGCCATTGACAGGGAAGCCGCCGTTCCTTATGATGAAATGCAGTTCAATTCCCCCATCACCCTCAGAGAGGTTTGCGATGAAAGAGAAGGAACGGTTCCGGGAGGTCTCCTGCCGGTATTTCGTCAAGCCCGGGCCTGCCGCGACGGAGGCAGTCCTCGATGCGGTCTGCCGGAGGGCGAAGGAACTCGCGATCGGCCGGATCGTCGTGGCGACCTGCAGCGGCCGGACGGCCTTCGCGGCGAGGGAGGCGTTCGAATCTTGAGAAATGAGAAATCGGGGGATGTTCCGAAAGCCCGAAGGGATCGGAAGGTGTCCCCGGAACCGCGAAGGGTGAAGTAACATGAGCAACCGGATTTGTTGCGAAGCCGTCGGGTGTCGGGTGATGAAAGGACGGCTATGGGTCCTGCTCGGCGCGGTCCTTCTCGGGGCCGCGGCCCCCGCCTCGGCGGAGAACTTCACCGTCCGGGGGGAGATGGGATCGGAGATCCGCTACGAACTGCGGCAGAGGATCACCACGGGAGGCGGAATCCGGCAGACCGAGCTGAGCTTCGTCCTCCCCCGGAGCTTCCAGTCGCCCACCTTCCGTCAGGAGATCCGGGACGTAGACCTCACTTTTGCTCCCCGTCCGGACGAGCAGAAGAATACGGAGGACGGTCGGGGAAACCGGATCCTCACCTCCATTTGGAATGTCGCGCCCGCCGCCATCGATGTCCGCCTCGCGGTGAGCGCCCTCAACGCGACGGGTCTCGAAACCCTCTCGACGAACGCCCCCTTTCCCCCGGAAGCCTTGCCTGCCGAATTCCAGGATTATCTGAGGGCGACGGAGCAGGTGCAATCCGACGATCCCCGGATCCGCGCCCTGGCGGGCGAGCGGACGAAGGGCGTCTCCACGCAGTTCGATGCGGTCCAGCGCCTGGTTTCCTGGGTCGTGGACCATGTCGCCTATGTGAATCCTCCCCCGAGATACGACGCCCTCTATGCGCTCGATTCGGGAAAGGGAAACTGCCAGAATTTTTCCCACCTGAGCGCCGCGCTTCTTCGGGCCTCCGGCATCCCTGTCCGGATCGTTAACGGCATGACCCTGAATCGCCCCTTCGACCTGGTCTGGCAGCAGGGGGTGATGACCTTCAAGATGGGGCAGGGGCGGCACTCCTGGATCGAGGTCTGGTTTCCCGATCTGGGGTGGGTGCCGTTCGATCCGCAGAACTCGCAGATGTTCGTCTCGAACCGATTCCTCCGCATCGAGGTGGGCGTCGACAACAACGAGACGAAGAACGACGGTCTGCTCCGCTGGAGCCAGCCGCGGGACGCAGCCCTGAAACCGAGGCTCCAGGAGACCGTCGACTCGGATTTCCTGAAGGACCGGGTCAGCCTGCGCGGCGAGCGGGAGTCCTACGGCCCCCGGAATCTCCTGCTGAGCCCGTCGGTCCTCGCGTCGTTCCAGCAACTGGCCATCCGGCCGCCGCCGCCGCCGCCTGTCTTCACGGAGACCGAGAAGCGCGCCTTCCGCTACGAGGTCCCTTTCGTCTACGGCAACCTCGAGTTCCCCGAGGAGGTCGATTTCGCCTTTCCCCGCGCAACCCGCCCGACCGGCGGAGACGCCTTCGAGATGCGCCGCAATTTCCTGGTGGAGACCGCTGAATACGTGACCACCAAACTGACCCAGTACGCCCAGGTGGCCGTCCTGCAGAAGCCCCTGCGCCTGGAAAAGGTGGGGTTTGCGCTGCACCACTTCGGGGGGGAGGGATGGCTCTGGGCGGACCTTTTCGCGGACCGGGACGGAAAGCCGGGCCCGCCGATCGCAACGAGCGCGCTGATGAATCTCTCGGATATCCCCGCGCGGCCCGGTTACCGGTGGGTCGATTTCGACTTCAGCCGGGAGGGCCCTGTCCTGATGCCGGGCGCCTACTGGATCGCCCTCGGCTTCTCGGGGAGCCCCGTCGTCAACTGGTTTTACACCTACGGCAAGCCGGTCGGGCCTGTGCACGGCACCCGCTACAAGGGGGTCTTCGAAAAGGAGTGGAGCAACGCCCTGAATTATGAATTCAATTACCGGCTCGTCGGCCGGACGGTGAGATAGGGGGGAAGGGAAGCGGAACCTGCTGCCAGCGGACAAAACAGCGGCCGCAGGAGCGTCTCTGTTTCGCCCTGGCCCTGCAGGCCTCCGGGTCGATGAAATAGCCGTGCCGTTCGCACCAGCGGTTCCCGGATCTCCGCCCTGACTCGGGAAAAAAATCCTCTGCCCGCGCGGCCGGGGGTTCCGTCCGCATCCTGTTTCTCTCCCCGCCGTTTCCTCTCCCGTCCGGGGAGGAGCTCGTCGGACGCCCGGCGAGCGGCCTCCTCCGGATCGGGTAAAGTCGGGCTATTTCTTCTTCGCCGGCGCCGGTTTCTTCGCGGCAGGCTTGGCCTTCACGGGAGCCTTTGCTGCGGCCTTGGCCTTCGGTTTTGCGGCTGCCTTGGCCGGGGCCTTGACTGCGGCTTTGGCCTTCGGTTTTGCCGCCGCCTTGGCCTTCGGCTTT
>JBFYYH010000226.1:0-3291 GCA_041310125.1 Syntrophaceae bacterium
GCAGAGGCTGGTCTTCCGGGACCGGCCCGACCCCGTCCGGGCGGTCGCCGGGCGGCTGGCGGGGCGGGAGCTGCTGGCCAATGTTGCCGCGGTGGAGGCAGCCATGAACGCCATCGGGCGGAATGCCAATAAGTCGTTGACATTGGACGCCCTGATGGTTAAGCTCGCCTGAAAAAATGACAGAGGCGAAAGGCCCTTGAAAAATATCGTCGGCATCAAGTTCAAGAAAGAGGGGAAGGTCTACAGCTTCGACGCGAACGATCTCCCTCTGAAGCGGGACGATCTCGTCATGGTCGGCACGGAAAACGGCCTGGCCATCGGCACAGTGGTGAAGGAGGTGAAGACCGTCCCGCTCCAGCAGCTCTCCCCCAACCTCAAGAGCGTCCTGCGGCCGGCTTCCGATGACGACCTGCGGACGCGGGAGAGCAACCGGAAGCTGGAGCAGGAGGCCCGCCAGTTCTGCATCCGCAAGATCTCCGAACACCGGCTCCCGATGAAGCTCATCGACGTGGAGTGCCTGTTCGACCGGACGAAGATGATCTTCCAGTTCACGGCGGAGAACCGCGTGGACTTCCGGGACCTGGTGAAGGACCTCGTGCAGCGGTTCCGGATGCGCATCGAGCTCCGGCAGATCGGGGCGAGGCAGGAGGCCCGCATCGTCAAGGGGCTCGGGATCTGCGGACGGGAGGTCTGCTGCGCGACCCTCCTCCACAGCCTGGACCGGGTGTCGGTGAAGATGGCCAAGGAGCAGAACATGTCTCTCAACCCGGAGAAGATCTCCGGGCTCTGCGGAAGGCTGATGTGCTGCCTGGGCTACGAGTACGAAGGCTACGCGGATCTGAAGAGGGACATGCCGAAATGCGGGAAGGTCGTCCAGACCCCGGAGGGGCGGGGGAAGGTGATCCGCCAGCACGCCCTCCAGGGAGAGGTCGTCATCGCCCTGGAAAACGGCAAGGAGGCGACCTTCAAGGCGAAGGAGATCAAGCGCCCCCCCCGGATAAACTGAAAGGAAACGGGTTTTCGCGAGGGGCGCATTGGAGATTTTTTCGGGGTACCCTGCCACCGCAGCGGAGCGCCCGCCGGGAAAACTGTCTGAGCGCCTTCAGGCGCGAATTCGAAGAATCAGCGGAGCGAAGCGCAGCTAATTTTTTCCCGGAAGCGAAGCGAGGATGCGCAGGGTCGAAAAAAGGTCCGCGCCACGGCGAATACCCGTTTCCCTTCTCGGCAGGGACCCGGAAAGGTGGAATTATGGAAAACGCGTTCTACATCACGACGCCGATCTACTATGTGAACGCCTCGCCCCACATCGGCCACGCCTACACGACGATCGTCGCCGACGTCCTGGCCCGCTACCACCGCCTCCGCGGCTGCCGAACCTTTTTCGCGACCGGCACGGATGAGCACGGGGACAAGATCGCAGAGGCTGCGCGGACGGCGGGAGTCACCCCGCAGGCATACGCCGACAGGATCAGCGCCCAGTTCCGGGCCCTCTGGCCGCAGCTTTCCGTCGCCAACGATTATTTCATCCGCACCACGGACGCCGACCACGTGGAGACGGTCCGGCGGATCCTCCAAAAGGTCCACGACGCGGGGGACATCTACTTCGGCCAGTACGAGGGGTTCTACTGCGTCGGCTGCGAGCGGTTCTACATGGAGAAGGAGCTCGTCGACGGGAAATGCCCCCAGCACGAAACCGCCCCCGAACACCGCAGCGAGAGCAACTACTTCTTCCGGATGGGGAAATACCAGGAGTGGCTGATCCGCCACATCGAGGAGCACCCGGACTTCATCCGCCCGGAGCGCTACCGCAACGAGGCCCTCGCCTTCCTGCGCGACCCGCTGGAGGACCTCTGCATCTCCCGGCCGAAGAGCCGCCTCACCTGGGGGATCACGCTCCCCTTCGACGAGAACTACGTCACCTACGTCTGGTTCGACGCCCTGATCAACTACGTGACCGCCGTCGGCTACCCCGACGGTGAGAATTTCCGCACCTTCTGGCCCGCGGCCCAGCACCTGATCGCCAAGGACATCCTCAAGCCCCACGGCATCTACTGGCCGACGATGCTCAAGGCCGCCGGGATCGAGCCCTACCGGCACCTGAACGTCCACGGCTACTGGAACGTCGATCAGAGCAAGATGTCCAAGAGCCTGGGGAACGTCGTCAAGCCGCTCGACCTCAAGGACAAGTACGGCCTCGACCCCTTCCGCTACTTCCTCCTGCGGGACATGGTCTTCGGCCTCGATTCGAGCTTCTCCGAGGAGGCCTTCGTCCAGCGGATCAACTCCGATCTCGCGAATGACCTGGGGAACCTCGTCAGCCGCACCCTGACGATGGCCGTCAAGTACGGCGACGGCCGCGTCCCGTCTCCGTCGGCGGAGGCCGCCGAAGACGGCATCCTCAAAGAGACGGCGACCAGGGTCGCAACCGAGGTGGAGACCTCCTTCGCCGAGCTCGCCCTCCACAAGGCGCTGATCGCGATCTGGGAGTTCATCAACGTCACGAACAAGTACATCGTCGAGCGCGAGCCCTGGGTCCTGGCGAGGGACCCGGCGAACCGCGCCCGCCTGGAGACGATCCTCTACAACCTCCTCGAGGCGCTCAGGATCACGGCCGTCCTCGTCTCCCCCTTCATGCCGGACACGGCCGCAAAGATGCGGACGCAGATCGGCATCGCGGATGCGGCGGGAGAGGATTTCGAGAGCGTCCGGAACTGGGGCGGCCTGAAGGCGGGAAACGGGCTGAAGCGGGAGGATTCGCTCTTCCCCCGCGTGGAGTTCAAGAG
This sequence comes from Syntrophaceae bacterium, assembly GCA_041310125.1. Taxonomy (GTDB): domain Bacteria; phylum Desulfobacterota; class Syntrophia; order Syntrophales; family UBA5619; genus JAKAFS01. The sequence continues at coordinate 2,784 of JBFYYH010000226.1, forward strand.
GGAGGAGGCAAAACCGGAAGAGGCCGGAAAGGCGGCGCCCCCACCCCCGATCCAGCCCGAAATCGGCTATGAGGAGTTCGAGAAGGTGGATCTCCGGGTCGCGAAGATCCTCGCGGCCGAGAGGGTCCCCAAATCGAACAAGCTCATCCGGATGACGGTAGAGATCGACGGGGAGAGGCAGATCGTCGCCGGGATCGGGAAGGACTACACGCCGGAGGAGCTGGTCGGCAAGTCGATCGTCGTCGTCGCGAACCTCAAGCCGGCCAAGCTCATGGGGGTCGACTCCCGCGGCATGCTTCTGGCAACGGACACGGCAGAGGGGCTCACCCTCCTCGGCTTCGACCGCCCGCCCGTCGCCGGCGCCAAGATCCGATAGGTAAATAAGAAATAAGGGGACACCTTACTTAATTCCGGGAGTTTAAGGTGTCCCCTTATTCATTCATTCCTTGCGAAACCCTTCGACCGCCGGGGACTGGTAACAGTGAGCTGCGATTTACCAGCCCGCCGG
>JBFYYH010000227.1:0-3543 GCA_041310125.1 Syntrophaceae bacterium
AACTGATCCCGTTTTTGCGAAGGAGTAGATGACCAGCCTTCTGGACCGCCTTTACGCGAGCCGCTCGAACCGCCTGCTCTTCTTCAAGGACGGCTGGGGGGATCTGCCCCGCATCCGGGAGATTTTCCGGGCTGGCCGCCGGAGCGGGCCGTCAAGGCCCTGGCCCGGATGCACGCCTACCGCCAATGGCGCGACAAATAAATAGGGACAGCGCCCTATTATTTGTCTTGGATGATGAGGATGAATCTCTGTTTTCCCGCATTCGCGGAAATGACGGAATGGGCATCCATGGTTGCCGGAGGGATGAGATAGGGTGTTTGTCCCCGGTTTTCCGGGATGCGGCGCCTGCCGGGAAAGAACTGATCCCGTTTTTGCGAAGGAGTAGATGACCAGCCTTCTGGACCGCCTCTACGCGAGCCGATCGAACCGCCTGCTCTTCTTCAAGGACGGCTGGGGGGATCTGCCCCGCATCCGGGAGGTCTTCCGGGCCGGCCGCCGGAGCGGCCCGCCTGCGCCGATCGAGATCCGCTGGGAGGGGGAGCGGGAGGAGAACGGGGCTCTCTTCCGATACGGCGCCTTCGCGAGCCCCTATGCGCGCATGCCCCTGCCGGAGGAGAGCCGGGAAGCCTTCTTCGAGCTGATCCTTCCGCGGGGGGCCTCCCGGAAAACGCCGATCTGCATTCATTTTGCCGCGACCGGCGACGAGGGGTTCGCCCGGCGCCGGAAGGCCCTCGCCCTTCCGCTCCTCCGGGACGGCATCGGCTCCCTGATCCTGGAGAATCCCTACTACGGCCGGAGGCGGCCGCCGGGGCAGCACAGGAAGATGCTCAACCGCTTCAGCGACCTCTGGGCGATGGGGGGCGCCGCCGTCGAAGAGGGGCGCTCCGTGCTCCAGTGGCTTGGCCGGGAGGGCTACACGCGCCTCGGCGTCTGCGGGATCAGCATGGGGGGAAGCATGGCGGCCCAGGTCGCCGCCCTCGCGGAGGGGCCGGTCGCGATGATCGGCTGCGTGACGGCGAATTCGGCGAGCGTCGTCTTCACGGAAGGGGTCCTCAAGCACTACCTCGCCTGGGACATCCTCGAGCGGGAGCTCGACGGTACGGGAGGAGCGGTCGGGCTGATGCGGGAGCTGCTGGACTTGACCGACATCCGGGGCTATCCGCCGCCGCTGCGGCCGGAGGCGGCCTTTCTCGTCGCGGCGAAGAACGACGCCTACATTCCGCCGGAGTCTGCGGCCCGGGTGCACGCCCACTGGCCGGGATCGACGATGCGCTGGCTGCGGACCGGCCACGTGGGGGCGTTCCTCTTCCACCGCAACGCCTTCCTGGAGGCAATCCGCGACGCCTTCTCGCGGCTGCAAGGAGGTTGAAGCATGGCGGTGGTGATCGTTCGCCAGGCGGGCTATGAAGGCGGGGAGATCCGCTCCCTCGTCTTCGGGATGATGGATGCGATGGGCGGGGCGGAGATCCGCCGGGGAAGCCTCGTCCTGGTCAAGCCGAATCTGCTGTCGCCGGCCAGGCCGGGGCAGGCCGTCCTCACCCACCCTTCCATCGTCCGCGCCGCCGTGGAGTACGTCCTCGAACGGGGGGCGCGGCCGCTGCTGGCGGACAGCCCCGCGATCGGCTCGTTCGAGACGATCCTCCGGATGAGCGGCATCCGGGACGCACTCAAGGGGCTGGAGTGCGAGTGCCGCCCCTTCCGGGATTCCGTCCGCGTGGACGTCGGTCCGCCGTTCGGCGCGATCGAGGTCGCCGAAGAGGCGCTCCGGGCGGACGCGATCGTGAACCTCCCCAAGCTCAAGACCCACAGCCAGATGCTCCTCACGCTCGCGGTGAAGAACCTCTTCGGCTGCATCGTCGGCTACCGGAAGCCGGAGTGGCACATGCGCGCCGGCGCGGACCGGCAGGCGTTCGCGAAGCTCCTCGTCCGGATCGGCCGGACGCTTATGCCCTCCTTCAACATCCTGGACGGAATCCTCGCCCTCGAAGGGGAGGGGCCCGGCCGCGGGGGCGTCCCGAAGCAACTGGGCGTCGTCCTGGCCGGCCGCGACCCCTTTTCCGTCGATGCCGCCGTCTGCCGGATGGTCGGCCTCGATCCGCGGCGGCTACCGATCCTCGATGCCTCCGCAGCGATGGGCGAACCGCAGGAGGAGCCGCAGATCGACGGAGACCTGCCCGCGATCCGCGGCTTCCGCCTCCCCCGCCTGACCCCGCTGATCTACGGCCCGAAGCGCCTCCATGGGTTCATCCGCCGGCAGCTCCTCCAGAGGCCGGTCTGCGACGGGGGGCTGTGCCGGATGTGCGGCGAGTGCTGGAAGATCTGTCCGGCGGGGGCGATCGCCCCGGAGGTCGAGCCTCTCCGTTTCGACTACGACCGCTGCATCCGCTGCTACTGCTGCATCGAGGTCTGCCCCTTCGGCGCGCTGCACGCCGTGGAGCCGAGGGCGGGGCGGGTGGTCCGCGCCGTCGCGGAGCGGCTCCTCCGCCCCGGCGTCCCGGGAGAATGAGTTTTACCTTTCCCGGGGCCTGTGCTATGAATCCGTCGGAAAGGATTGTTCGCCCCGTCCCTTCAATGAAGACAGGAAGGGGCGGTGAGGCTGATATCAATGGGGGCGAACCCTGCTTCACAGATGAGGGGCCGCTCCGTTTCATAAAGTCATGGGGGTTGTTCGGAAGAACAGGGTCTGAAAAAAACAGGTAGCTGTCAACATTTTTAGATCCCTGGTTTCGCGGAAGTCGAAGGGTGAAAAAATGAGATAGCCGTCCCCACTTTGGGAAATAATAGGGCGCTGTCCCTATTTATTAGTGGGTCATCGAAAGCGGCGGGGCAAGGGGGGTGCCGATGGTCGAGGAGTTCGTCAGCGGGATGTCCGCCTATCTGCAGGGATCGGTTCTCCTCTCCTACCTGGCCGTCTATCTGGGCGGCGTCCTGGTGAGCTTCACCTCCTGCGTCTACCCCGTGATCCCGATCACCGTCTCGTTCATCGGCGCCCGCTCCGCCGGCTCCCGGATGAAGGGCTTCATCCTCTCGCTGATCTACGTCCTGGGGATGTCGCTGACCTACACGGCCCTCGGCGCCGCCGCCTCCCTCTCCGGCAAGCTCTTCGGCCAGGTCCAGAGCAGCCCCTGGACAACTTTCGCGATCGGGAACCTCTGCATCCTGATGGGGCTCTCGATGCTGGGGGTGTTCAGCCTGAACGTCCGGACGCCGGAATTCATCACGAGGGCGCAGCCGCGGAAAAAGACGAAGGGGGTGATCGGCAGCTTCCTGGTCGGGGCGGCCTCGGGGCTGGTGATGGGCCCCTGCACGGCCCCCGCCCTCGCCGTGGTCCTCGGCTACGCGGCGACCCGGGAGAACGTCGCCTACGCGGCGAGCCTGCTGTTCGTCTTCTCCTTCGGGATGGGGACGCTCCTGATCGGGATCGGCACCTTTGCCGGGCTCTTGGCGAACATGCCCAGGTCCGGGATCTGGATGACCCGGATCAGCCGCGTCTTCGGCTGGATCCTGATCGGGACGGGAGAGTATTTTCTGATCCAGGCCGGA
>JBFYYH010000228.1:0-3418 GCA_041310125.1 Syntrophaceae bacterium
CGGCACAAGGGGATCTCCTGCTACACGATCGGTCAGCGGACCGGTCTGGGGATCAGTTCCCCTTTTCCGCTTTACGTGGTCGCGATTGACGCGGAACGGAACCGCCTGATCGTGGGAGAAAAAACGGATCTTCTCTCGGAGGGGCTTGTGGCGGACCGGCTCAACTGCCTGGTGGGTGCCTTTCCGGAGGAGGCCAGGGCGAAGATCCGCTACGCCCACCGGGCGGCGAAGTGCAGGATTTCCAGGGAGGGAGAGCGCCTGACGGTCCGCTTTGCGGAGCCGCAGGAGGCGGTCGCGCCGGGGCAGTCGGTGGTCCTCTACGACGGGACGACCGTTCTCGGAGGCGGGATCATTCAGGAGGCCATTCGCGCTTTTTAAGACGATTTGCGAGGACACCATGAATATCGTTCAAAAAATTGAGGATCTGAAAAAACGGCGGAAGGCGGTCATCCTGGCCCACAACTACCAGATTCCCGAGGTTCAGGACATCGCCGATTTTGTGGGCGACTCCCTGGATTTGAGCATCCGGGCGGCCAGCACCGACGCGGAGGTGATCGTCTTCTGCGGGGTGCACTTCATGGCGGAGACGGCGAAGATCCTCTCGCCGGGGAAAACCGTTCTCCTGCCGGACAAGAACGCCGGCTGCCCGATGGCCGACATGATCACCGCGGACCAGCTCCGCGCCCTGAAGGCGGAGCATCCCCGGGCGAAGGCCCTCTGCTACGTGAACACCTCCGCCGAGGTCAAGGCGGAGTGCGACCTCTGCTGCACCTCGGCGAACGCCTTGCGGATGGTCTCCGAGGTGCTCAAGGACGCCCAGGAGATCCTCTTCGTTCCGGACCGTTACCTGGCCGCCTTCGTTGCCGGTCAGACCGGCCGTGAATTTGCAGTCTGGCAGGGGTTCTGCCCGACGCACGCCCGGATCCTGCCGGAGCACGTTCTGGAGGCGCGGGCCCTCCATCCCGGGGCCCCCGTCGTGGTCCATCCGGAGTGCCGTCCCGAGGTGTCGGCGCTGGCGGACCTGACGACCTCCACCGGCGGGATGGTCCGCTATGCCCGCGAAGCGGAGGCCCGGGAGATCATCATCGGGACGGAACCGGGGATCCTCCATCGCCTCCGCAAGGAGAATCCGGGAAAGGTTTTTCACCCGGTCTCGGAGTCGGCCATCTGCCCGAACATGAAACGGACGAATCTGGAGAAGATCCTCTGGGCCCTGGAGGACATGGAGCATGCGATCGTAGTGCCCGACGAGATCGCCGGACGCGCCCGGCGGTGCATCGAGGCGATGCTGGCGCTCTCGTAAAAATTCGCAAAAGCCTTGTATTTGGGACGGCTTCGTAAAACGTCCGCAGGCAAGGCGCGCGAACCCAGAGGAATGATGCGTACTTCTTTGTACATCGCAAAGACGAAGGGAGAAGCGCAACATGAGCATCCGGACGTTTTACGAAGCCGTCGATGCTGAACGTCGGCCGCTGAGGAAGGGGGATTTGAATGGACAGTTTTAAGGGCGTCGAAGCGCTGCATGTGGATCGCGAAGGGGGGCGGATGCGGACGGAGCGGACGGCCCGCGAGTTTCCCCTGACGATCCTGATGAACAGCGAACAGCTCGTCACCGTCCTCTGTTCCCCGAGCGACCTGGAGGCGCTGGCCGTCGGTTTTCTCTTTTCCGAGGGGATGATCCGGACGAAGGAGGAGATCAAGGGACTGACGCTGGACGGCGAGAGGGGGATCATCCGGATCCGCACGGCCGAGGACAAGACCAGGGACGGGTCGCTGTTCATGAAGCGGGTGCTGACGACCGGCTGCGGCCGGGGGATCGCCTTCTACAGCTACGCCGATCTGGACCGCAAAAAAAAGGTTGCGTCGGATCTGCGGGTGACGCCGGAAGCCGTGCTGGCGCTCAGCCGGCGGTTTCAGGGCGCCTCCGAGCTCTATCGCCAGACACACGGGGTCCACAGCGCGGCCCTCTGCGACGACAGGGAGATCCTGGTCTTCGCGGAGGATATCGGGAGGCACAACGCCGTCGACAAGGTCCTCGGCCGCTGCCTGCGGGAGGGGATTTCCACCGCCGACCGGATCCTGCTGACGAGCGGGAGGATCTCGTCGGAGATCCTCTTCAAGGCGGCGGGAAGCGGGATCCCCGTGATCGTCTCCAAATCGGCGCCGACGGACATGGGCGTCGAACTCGCCCAGGAGCTGGGGATCACCCTGGTCGGCTTTGTCCGCGGGGGAGGGATGAATATCTATGCCGGGGAGGAACGGATCCTCCTCCCGGGGCCGGGGAGCGGAACGCCGACGGGCAACTCGGCAGGCGCGGCGCAGCAGCAGGAGGAAGCATAGGATGCAGGGAACGGTCATTGCGGTCTGCCGGAGCGAGAAGACGGGAACCAGGAAGGAGCCCTGCGGGGAGGGGATTTTCCTCGAAGATTTCGGCATGGACAAGGATGCCCATGCGGAAAAGGGGATCGCGCGGCAGGTGAGTCTGCTGGCCGAGGGGAGCATCGAGAAGATGAAGGCGCAAGGCCTCGATCTGAATCCCGGTGATTTTGCCGAGAACCTGACCATCGGGGGGATGGAGCTCCATTCCATTCCCATCGGGACGAGGCTCCGGGTCGGCTCCGAGGTGGTCCTCGAGATCAGCCAGATCGGAAAGGCCTGCCACAGCGGCTGCGCGATCTTCCAGGCCGTGGGAACCTGCATCATGCCGAAGGAGGGCGTCTTCGCCCGGGTGATCCGGGGGGGAAAGATCGCCACGGGCGATCCGGCGGTGGTCATCGAAGAAGAGAGAGGAAATGCCTCCGTGCCTCCCGCGGTTTCTCAAGATTGAGTCCCTGCGGAGGAAGGTGAACGACAGGGATTTGCCGATTTCCGGTCTCTGCCGCGGTGCGGTCCGGGAACCCGATCGATGGAGGTTGGGAAAGGAAAGGATAGAGAGGATGGCAAGGGAAGAATTCAGGACGGTCCGGGCCGGAAAGGGGGGGGAGGAGGATTTTGCGCGGCTGGTGGATGCGCTCTGCACCCCCGAAAATGGCTGCGCGACGGGGGTGAAGAGACGGCGGAAGGAGCAGGCGCTCCCCTCCCGGCAGGTGATCGGGGAGATCGTCGAGTCCCTCCGCTCCGTCCTTTTCCCCGGTTATTTCGGTCTTTCCGAACTCCAGCGGGAGAGCCTCCCCTTTCACGTGGGATCGACGCTGGACCGCCTCCGGCGAACCCTCCAGGAGCAGATCAAGCGGGGCCTCTGCTTCATCTGCGAAGAGGGGCGGGAATGCCTTCCGGAGTGCGACGAGAAGGCGCGGGTGTTGACCGCGGAATTCCTCGGGAGACTGCCGAAGGTGCAGCGGATGCTCGCCCTGGATGTGAGGGCCGCTTACGAGGGGGACCCGGCGGCCGCCAACCCCGACGAGGTGATCTTCTGCTA
>JBFYYH010000229.1:0-5845 GCA_041310125.1 Syntrophaceae bacterium
GTTCAGCGGCGGCCAGAGGCAGAGGATCGGGGTCGCCCGGGCGCTCGCCCTGAATCCGAAGCTGATCGTCTGCGACGAGCCGCTCTCGGCCCTCGACGTATCGATCCAGGCGCAGGTGATCAACCTCCTGGAGGACCTGCAGGCCCGCCTGGGGCTGACCTACCTGTTCATCGCCCACGACCTGAGCGTCATCCGGCACCTCTCCCACCGGGTGGCGGTCATGTACCTGGGAAAGATCGTGGAGACGGGGCGAACGGAGGAGCTCTACGCTTGGCCCCTCCATCCCTATACGGAGGCGCTCCTCTCGGCCGTGCCGGTCCCGGACCCCGATCGGGAGCGCAGTCCGCTCATCCTGACGGGCGACGTTCCCAGCCCGATCGACCCCCCGTCCGGATGCCGGTTCCGCACCCGCTGTCCGTATGTCCGGACGGTCTGCGCGGAGAGGGAGCCGCCGCTTGCGGAGAGAGGTCCGGGGCACGAGGCGGCCTGCCACCGCCTCGATCCGGACCTGGCGGAACAGTGGCGGCCGGGGGCGGTTCCTTTGGCAAAAAAACGAGAGGGATGAATGAAAAGTCTGTTTCTGTTCGATTTCGACGGCGTCCTGGTCGATTCCCTGGACCTCTACTCGGTGGCGGTGATGGAGTGTCTGGAGCGGATCGGCACACCGATCGTGAAAAGCCGGGAGGAGTACCTCGAACTGATCGAGGGCAACTTCTACGAGTCGATGGCGGCCCGCGGCGTGGATCTCGCCGCCTTTTCGCAGGCCGCCCGGGAGGTCCTCCCGGGGATCGACTACGACGCGATGAAGCCCTTCCCCGGATTGATCCCCGTTCTGGAGGCGCTCCAAAAAGACCATATTCTGATGGTCGTCTCCTCGAACGGCTACCGGACCATCCGGGCGATGATCGACCGGCACGGGTTTTCCCCCTATTTCGAGGAGATTCTCGGATCCGATTTCCGCTTCAGCAAGAAGGAGAAGATCGACCATGCCCTGACGAAATACGGGATTCCGCGGGAGAGGGTCTTCTACATCGGCGACACGGCCGGGGATGTCCTGGAGGCGCGGGCGGCGGGGGTCCGGACCGTGGCGGTCACCTGGGGTTGGCACGATCGGAAGCGGCTCGAAGCCGTAAATCCCGACTTTCTCGTCGATACGCCGGCGGGGCTGCTGGCCGTCGACGGGGAAATTTCAAATCAGAGGTCGTAGAGGGTTTCGTCCACCCGGGGCTTCGTTCTCCACTGCCCCTTCTTCCCCTTTTCCCGGACGGAGAAGGGGTCCTCCCCTTCCAGGAGGTCCCCCATCTCCTCCTCGATCCGGTCGGGGTCCTCTCCCCGTTCCAGGCGGCTCAGGGCCTCCTCCATTCCGTCGCCGAGGGAAAGCCCCGTCGCATCGGAGAGCTTCCGCATGAGCCGTGCCGCCTGGCGGGGGTCGTCCTCGCCGATTCTCTCCGCCTCCCCGGCGAGCATCTTCATCGCCTTCTCCATCTTCGCCTCGTCGAAGGGAGGCGTCTCGTCGCTGCCGGCCTCCTCCCGGTCCCGGGAGATCTTCGCGAAGATCGACATCTGCCGCTTCAGGGGCTTCCGGCACTTTGGGCAGCCGGGTGTCTTCCGGGTATCCACGGTCCGCGAGAAGAAGCTGAAGACCGTGTGGCATCTTTCGCAGTAGAATTCGTAGATCGGCATCGTCTCCTCTTTAAGGTCGAGGCTCCCGGATCTTCGTCTCGATCGCGTTTTTGTGGAGCAGGGTCTGCGAAACAATCCGCCGGATCAGATCGAGGTAGTTCCGGTCGTCGGTCTTGACGATCTCGTGATAGGCCTTTTCGAGGATGGACGATTCGAGGTCCCGCGCGAGGACGAACGCCCTCTCACGGGAAATGAGGCCCTGCCGGATGCTCTCCGCGTTCCGCTTCACCCCCGCAAGAATGGTCCGGATGGCGGCAAGGTTGAAGGGGCGCTGCAGCTCGAAACGTTCGGGCGTCCGGCGGATCCGTTCCGCCATCTCCCCGATGTGTTGGGCATGCTCCATCTCCTCCTCCGCCAGGTGGCGCCAGAAGGCCTCGTCCGCCGGCCAGGCTTCGGCGCAGCAGCGGTAGAGGCCGGCGAGGGTCCTTTCCATTTCCGCCATCCCGCTGAGGATGTCCAGGAGGTTCTGCAAATCCAGCCGGGCCATCGTCTGTTTCTCCGTTTGTCTTGTGTTGGCCCCTCTCTCCAGGGGAGGGACGCTGGCGCGCAGCACCATAGCAACACCACCGGAAAAGGTCAAGCAATCCAGGAGCAAGATAGCGAAACCCCCGGTTCCATACAGGGCGCACGGGGCAGAGGTGCGTAAGACACAGGGGCCGGCGGAGACGCCGTAAGCTACCCGTTGTCGGCGCCGTTTTTCCTCAACTCCGTTTGGCGGCAGTGGGTTTCGGCGGTGAAGAGGCCTGCAAGGACCGCCAGAAGTGCGAACGCAGCGATCGGGATGAAACCCCACCGGTAGGCGTCCAGATCATAGACCCGGATCCCCTCCAGGATTGTTCCTTTCCAGTGGAGGTCGAGCAACCAGCCGATCGCCGGCTGGAGGAGCATCCCCCCGCCCATGGAACCCATGTTGACCACCCCGGTGACCGTTCCGGCGAGGGCGGCAGGCATGGATTCCTTCGCGCAGGCGAAGGCCACAATGACGGAACCGCCCGCCAGGCCTGCGGTGATCACCAGCGGGACGAGGAGATAGAGGGGGAGGGCCGGGACGAAGAGGATCGGGATCCAGCTGGTCAGGGCAATTGCCGAACCGAACACCAGGACGGGTTTGCGCAGGCCGATCCGGTCCGACCCGGCGCCCAGCAGGACGCCTCCCACGGCATAGCAGACCAGCATGAGCGAGGTGATCGCGGAACTGGCGGCGGTGGGGAGTTGGTAGTGGGCGGTGAGGAACGGGACGCCCCAGAGCCCTGCAAATGCGAGGACCGGCCCTGCCAGACCGCCCGCGACCATCGAGAGAAGCCAGGTGTTCCGGTAGCGGAGGACCTGGACAAATCCCCCGAGGAGCGTCTTCCGGGACGGGGAGGGCTTTGCCCCGGTTGGGGCGACACCTCGATAGTCGCGCCGGGACGGATCGTCGCGGACGATCCTCCAGATCATTGCCCCGATGATGAGGTGCACGGCTGCGGCGACGAACATGACGGGGCGCCAGCCCCAGCTCTCAACGAAGAAATGGAGGGGAATGCCTGCAAAGACGGCGCCGGCAACGCCGACGAACAGGGTGATCCCGCTGACCGTGGCGTAGAAGCGGATCGGGAACCAGCGCGTCGAGAGCTGCAACAGAGAGACGAAGGCGACGCCGGCCGCGCCGCCGATGAGCAGGCGGCCGAGGTTGGCTGAGAGGATGGAGGGGGCGGAGGCGAAGAGGAGGGTCCCGACCGCGGCGACGAGCGACCCGGCGGTCAGAAGCTTGCGGGGACCCCAGTGATCGGCGAGGATGCCGGTGGGAATCTGCATCAGGACGTAGCTGTAGAAGTAGAAGGCGCTGAACTGGCCCAGCTCCTTAGCACCGATTTGGAATTCGGCCATCAGCTGGTCGGTCATGACGGCCGGGGCGACGCGGTGATAGAAGGCGGTGAAGTAAAACGCCGCGCCGAGACCCCAGACGAACCAGGCGAGCGACGCCGAAGGGCATTCTTTTTGCTCCATGATCCTTTCCCCTGCGGGAAGGCGGCTGGACGGCGCAATCCCGTGCGACCTGATTACCAGACCGGCGGGGCGACTTCAAGGAAAACCTGACGGCTTGGCAAGCGGTCCGGGTGCTGCGTTGCGCCTTGCCTGCGGACGGTTTGCAGAGCCCTTTCCGATTCGAGGTTCCTGCGATTTGGTGCGGGTTCGACAACTCTGCCGCAGTGCAAACCCCCTGGCGATCCCGGGCCTGGCTTTAAAAATGAACGAGAATCGATCACTTAGAAGTAAACTCCTTGACAAAGCGCCCGTTTGGGGATATCGTCCCGCCGCACGGAGCAGGAAAAAGACGAATCCCACCCGGCCGGGTGTCTCACCCGTGGCCGTTTGCTGAAAATCCATACCCTGTCCATTTCAACCATCGAAAGAGAGGCATCATGCAAGACGATAAAGACGAGATCGGCCCCGGGGCCGCAACGAAGAGGAGCCGGCAACGCTCGGCTCGAGACCGGGATTTCTGGAAGAGGCGCATGTCGTCGAACCGGAGAACGCCCTGCCGGAGACGACCCTGGAGGCGCTGCCGGCGCCGCTCCGGGAGGCCTGCGCGCGGGCGGGATGGACAAAGCTCCTGCCGGTCCAGGCCCGGGCCATTCCCTACATCCTCGCCGGACGGAACCTGATGGTCCAGTCGCACACGGGCAGCGGCAAGACGGGCGCATTCATCCTGCCGATCCTCGAACGGATCGACCCGGCCAAGACGGCCTGCCAGGCGCTGGTCCTGGTGCCGACCCGCGAACTGGCCCAGCAGGTTGCCCGGGAGGCGGAGCTGCTCCGGGGAGACCGTGGGGTGAGGACCGCCGTGGTCTACGGTGGCGTGAAATACGGTCCCCAGCTCGACGCCTTCCGCGACGGGGCGCAGATCGTCGTCGGCACGCCGGGGCGGATCCTCGATCACCTCCTCAAAGGGACGCTGCATCTGGGCGCCATGAAGGTCCTGGTCTTCGACGAGGCGGACCGGATGCTTTCGATGGGGTTCTACCCCGACATGAAGCGGGTCCAGCAGTTTCTCCCCCGCGGGCCGATCAACGGTTACATGTTTTCGGCAACCATCCCCTCGTTTGTCCTGCGCCTGGCGAGCGAGTTTATCCGCAACCCGGAATTCTTGAGCCTCAGCAAGGATCAGGTGCACGTCGCCGGGACCGAGCACGTCTTCTATGTCGTCCCGGGGATGCAGCGGGAGCGCTCCCTGGTCCGGATCATCGAGCAGGAGAACCCCGTATCGGCGATCGTCTTCTGCAACATGCGCTCGACCGTCCACTTCGTGTCCGTCGTCCTGAAGCGCTTCGGCTATGATGCGGACGAACTGAGCTCCGACCTCGCCCAGGGTGCCCGGGAGCGGGTGATGGGCAGGATCCGCAGGGGATCGCTGCGGTTTCTGGTCGCGACGGACGTCGCGGCCCGGGGGATCGACATTCCGGACCTCTCCCACGTCATCCAATACGAGCCTCCCGAGGACCCGGAGCTCTACATCCACCGCGCCGGACGGACCGGCCGCGTCGGGGCGACCGGGACGGCGATCACGCTGGTGGCCGGGATGGAACAGTTCGCCCTCCGTTCGATCGCCCGGAACTACAATATCAATCTGCTCGAGCGGACGGTGCCCACCGACGAGGATATCCAGGGCGTCGTTTCGCAGCGGGTCATCGCCTCCCTGGAGGCGACCCTCCGCTCGCGCGACTCCATGGAGAGGGAGCGGATGCGGCGCTTCATCTCTCTCGGCCGGAGCCTCGCCGAGGCGGAGGAGGAGTCCCCCCTGATCGCGATGCTCCTGGACGACTACTACCAAAGGACCCTCCAGGCGCCGCTCCAGTCGCCCTCGGGCGAGGCGGCCGAAGAGGAGGCGCCGGAGGAGGAGGCCATGCCCGCTGCCGAAAAGCCCGGCGGCAAAATGCGGAAGCGGCCGCCCCGCCGCCGGAGCGGTCCGCGGCGCGGCGGCCGGGGTGGCGAGGGCACCCCGCCTCCAGCCTGACACGGAAATTGGGGGACAGACCCCTATTGTCGCGGGATACCGGACCGCCCCGTCGGGGCCGAGGGAAAGCCGATACCGCAACCGGGAGGGTTGAAGGACCGTTCCCTGTCGGCGGTTGCAGATGATTCCTCCCTGGAGGCGGGTCCCGGCAGGGCGCATTGGAGG
>JBFYYH010000230.1:0-5163 GCA_041310125.1 Syntrophaceae bacterium
CGTGATTTTCTCCGGGTCTCTGGCGAGGGAGATTCCGCCCCTGGGGCCGCGCACCGTATTGATGTAATTGGCGCCTTTCAGAATCAGGACGATCTGCTCCAGAAACTTTTTGGGGATATCCTGGCGCCTTGCGATCTCCTTCATCTGGATCAACTGACCCTTTTCCCCCAGGGACAGCTCCAGCAGTATCTTCAATGCGTAGTCGCTTTTAAATGTGATCTTCATCGAAGAGGACCCGTTCAAGAAAGCAATGTCAGGCGATCTATATTATGATGATAGTGATTGTCAAGAATTTTTCGTCATTTTTTGATTCGAGTTTCGTTCGATCAAATTTCCCTTTTATACTGATCTGTAATCATTGGGCTATCCATGATCATCCCTGGTGAAAATATATTTCTTGACAGGAGATTTTTTGTGACTATAATCCCTACCAAAACCGTAGGATTTGATTTGGAGAGATTCGAATTCTCTCTCCGATCAGAGGATCGCTGCGGAGGGGTTGCGCCGGCGGTGCCGGGGAAAAGGGAGTGCGAAGAATGGCGAGAGTGCGGGATCTGATGAACCATCGGATGTGCATGTGTCCTTATTATACCGGCAGGGGAGGTCTGTTCATGTGAGGATCGATTCCAGGAAGCATGAACTGGACAACCCGCTGACCGGGAAAAACGCAGCGGGTTTTTTCTTGCGCGCAAAACAGGTCAAACGCTCGCTTCAACGGCAAAAAGGAGATGCCATCCCATCATGAAGGCTTTATTGAAGACGGAATCCCCGGACAAGGATCCGGCAACCGGCAGCCGGTCGCTCGGGATCGTCGAGACCCGGGAATACACCTTTGCCGGACCCCTGAAACTGGAGAGCGGCGAGACCCTGGGGCCGGTGACCCTCGCCTATGAGACCTACGGAACACTGAACGCGGGAAAGTCCAACGTGATCCTCGTCCTGCACGCCCTCTCCGGCGACGCCCACGCGGCCGGATTTCATCCGGGGGAAGAGATCCCCGGCTGGTGGGATGCGATGATCGGGCCGGGGAAGCCCTTCGACACGGACCGCTATTTCGTGATCTGCTCCAACGTGATCGGCGGCTGCAAGGGGAGCACGGGCCCCTCGTCCCTGAATCCACGGACGGGGAAGCCCTACGGGACGGATTTTCCCTTCATCACGATCGGCGACATGGTCAACGCCCAGCGGCATCTGATCGATTTCTTCGGGATCGAAAAGCTGCTCTGCGTGGCGGGCGGCTCGATGGGAGGGATGCAGGTTCTTCAATGGGTGGCCTCCTTTCCGGAGCGCGTCCGCTGCGCGATCCCCATCGCCACGGCGCTGAAACATTCTCCGCAGCAGATCGCCTTCAACGAGGTGATCCGGCAGTCCATCATGTCCGACCCGGCCTGGCGGGGCGGGGATTACTATGAGACCGGCCAGCCGGAGAGGGGGCTTGCCGTGGCGCGGATGATCGGCCATATCACGTTCATGAGCGACCGGTCGATGGAGGAGAAGTTCTCCCGCAAGCTCAAAACCGGCCGCTTCAGCTTCGCCTTCGATGCGGACTTCGAGGTGGAGGGGTACCTCCGCTATCGGGGGGAGAAGTTCGTCAAGCGCTTCGATGCGAACTCCTATCTGTACATCACCAAGGCGATGGACTATTTTGACCTGTCGGGAGGGAGGCTGATCCCCGCAACGGGAGTCGACACCGGATTTCTGGTCCTCTCGTTCGAGTCGGACTGGCTCTACCCCTCCTACCAGTCCCAGGAGATCGCAAGGCTTCTGAAGATCAGGCAGGTCGACGCCACCTACTGCGAGCTGAAATCGACCTACGGCCACGATGCCTTTCTGGTGGAGCTGGAGGGGCAGACGACCCTGATCAGCCATTTCCTGGAGAAGACCTGTTCCGGGGAGAGGAATGGAAATGGGAACGGAAATCGTCGATAGCGGCATCCGGCCGGATCACCAGGCCATCTTCGAGATGATCGAACCGGGATCCCGCGTCCTCGACCTCGGTTGCGGCACGGGAGATCTGATCCATCGCCTGTTGCGCGAGAAGGATGCCTGGGTGCAGGGGATCGAGCTGGACGAACAGGCGATCTACGCCTGCGTCCGGAAGGGCCTTTCCGTCTTCCAGGGCAACATCGAAAGCGGCCTCTCCGAATATCCGGACCGTTCCTTCGACTACGTCGTTCTGAACCAGAGCCTCCAGGAGGTCCGGAAGGCCCTCTTCCTCCTGCAGGAGGCCCTCCGCGTCGGAAACCGGGTGATCGTCGGGTTTCCGAACTTCGCCCACATCCGCGCGCGGGTCTCCCTCTTCTGCGGCGGGAGGGCGCCGATCACGCCTTCTCTCCCCTATCGCTGGTACGACACGCCCAACGTGCGATTCCTGAGCATCCGCGATTTTCGGGGGTTCTGTGAGGAGAACGGTTTCGCGGTCGAGAAGGCCCGCTTCCTCAACGGCCCCAAGACGATCCTCTTCTGGCCCAATCTCCGGGCGCTCGGCGCGATCTTTCTGCTGTCGCCGCGTGCGGGGTCGGGAAACGCGGTTACCGGCGAGGAAGCCGGGAAACCCGAGAAACCCGAGAATCACGGCGTTCGGACCTGAAGGGAAAAAGAAGGGGACCGCGGAGGAAACTCTTTCAGCCGCTTCGTTGACAAAAGGGTTTCCGTGGTTTAATTACTACTCGAAAAGTAGAGAATGATGGATCCAGCGCCGTGGTCTCTTCATTCAAGGCCGGAGCGGTTGGTTTCGGGAGGATGAAATGAATTCAATCTACATGGACTATGCGGCTACGACGCCGACGGATCCGCGGGTGGTCGAGGCGATGCTCCCCTTCCTCTCGGAGGTGTACGGAAATCCGTCGAGCTTTCACACCTTCGGTCAGGAGGCGAACGCCCCCATGGAGGAGGCGAGGGTGAAGATCGCCTCTTTTCTGGGGACCAGACCGGCCGAGATCGTCTTCACCAGCGGCGGAACAGAGAGCGACAATCACGCGCTCAAGGGAGCGGCCTGGGCAAACCGGAAAAAGGGCGACCACATCATCACCTCCGCGATCGAGCACCATGCCGTCCTGGAGACCTGCCGCTTCCTGGAGAAAGAGGGGTTCCGGGTGACCTTTCTTCCCGTGGACGGGGAGGGCCTCGTCGCTCCGGATGCGGTGGCGAAAGCGATCACGGACAAGACCATCCTCGTTTCCATCATGCATGCCAACAACGAGATCGGGACGATCCAGCCGATCGCCGAGATCGGGAAGATCACCCGGGAGAAAGGGGTCCTCTTTCACACGGATGCCGTCCAGACCTTCGGCCACATCCCCTTCACCGTCGATGAACTGGGCGTCGATCTTCTGAGCGCCTCGGCCCACAAGCTCTACGGACCGAAAGGGGTGGGGCTCCTCTATGTCCGGAAGGGGACGCGGATCGTCCCGCTCCTCCACGGCGGGGAGCAGGAGGGCGGCCGCCGGGCCTCCACGCAGAACGTTCCCGGGATCGTCGGTTTCGGAAAAGCGGTGGAGCTGGCGGCGGAAACGATCGGCGAAGAGACGGCAAAACTGACCGCGCTCCGGGACCGGTTCATCCGGGGGGTGTTCGAACGGATCGTCGGGGTCCGCCTCAACGGTCACCCGACGCGGCGGCTGCCGAACAACGTGAACCTCTGCGTGGAATCGGTCGAGGGGGAGGGGATGATCCTGAGCCTGGATATGTTAGGGATCGCCTGTTCGACCGGCTCGGCCTGTTCGTCCAAGAACCTCGAACCGTCGCACGTCCTGCTCTCGATCGGTCTGCCGCACGAGATCTCCCACGGATCGCTCCGGTTCAGCCTTGGGAAACACACGACCGAGGGCGAGGTCGACGCGGTCGTCGAAAAGCTGACGCAGGTTGTCGGGCGCCTGCGGATGATGTCGCCGCTGTATGCGGAGAGAGAATAACCTTGTAGGAGGGAAAGGGTTTCGCGAGGGGAGTATTGGAGATTTTTCGGGGCACCCTGCCGCCGCAGCGGAGCGCCTGCCGGAAAACATGTCTGAGCGCCGAAGGCGCGAGTTGGTTTTCCGGCAGCGCAGTGAGGACGCGCAGGGTCGAAAAATGTCCAGCGACCCGGCGAAAACCTTTCCCCAAGGGATGAAGGAGTTCTTATGAGCCAGCAGTACAGTGAAAAGGTGAAGGAGCATTTCGCCAATCCGCGGAACGTCGGCGAGATGGAGGATGCCGACGGGGTCGGAAAGGTCGGGAACGAGGTCTGCGGGGATATCATGAACCTCTACCTCAAGGTCAAGGACGGCGTGATTACCGACGCGACGTTCAAGACCTTCGGCTGCGGCGCCGCGATTGCGACGAGCTCCATGGTGACGGAACTGGTCAAGGGGAAGACGATCGAGGAGGCCCTGGCCATCTCCAACCGGGCCGTGGCCGAGGCGCTGGGGGGACTGCCGCCGATCAAGATGCACTGCTCCGTCCTCGCCGAAGAGGCCCTGAAGTCCGCGATCGACGATTATCTGAGCCGTTCCGGCAAGAAGGCGTGATGAGGAAGGTGGCCGTCGGCATGAGCGGCGGCGTCGATTCCGCCGTGGCCGCCCTGCTGCTCAAGGAGGAGGGGCGCGAGGTCGTCGGGGTGACGATGTGCCTGGGCGTCGCCCCCGCCGAGGGGGGGCGGGCGAAGTGCTGCGGCCCCCGGGAGATCGAGGATGCGCGGCGCGTCTGCCGGGCGCTCGGAATCCGCCACTACGTCGTGGATTTTGCCCGGGAGCTGGAGGAGAAGGTCATCTCCCCCTGTGTCGCGGAGTACGGCCGCGGAAGAACGCCGAATCCCTGCGTGGCCTGCAACCGGTCGATCAAGTTCGGGGCCTTCCTCGAGAAGGCGCTGGCCTGGGGCTTCGACGGAATCGCCACCGGCCATTATGCGAAGATTGCGGAGGAGGAGGGCGGATACCGGCTGAAAACGGCGAAGGACCTCCGGAAGGACCAGACCTATTTCCTCCACGCGATCCCGGGGGAGGTGATGACCCGGGTGCTTTTCCCGCTGGCGGAGCATGACAAGGACGAGGTGAGGGGCATGGCGCAAAGGGCCGGACTGCCCGTCCACGACAAGCCCGAGAGCCAGGACATCTGTTTTATCCCGGAGGAGGGCCTTGGCGCTTTTCTCTGCGGCCGCGGGACAGTCGGCGGGCCGGGGGAGATCGT
>JBFYYH010000231.1:0-4561 GCA_041310125.1 Syntrophaceae bacterium
AGCGCCTCTCGGTAGACCGCCGCGATCCGTTCCGCGGCGCTTTCCCAGCGGATCTTCCGGAGCTCCTCGCGGGCCTGTTCCGCCATCGCTCCGGCCAGGACGGGGTGTTTCAGGATTGCAATGATCTTGGCGGCCATCTCCCGGACGTCCCAGAAATCGACCTTCAGCGCATGCTTCAGGATCTCGGAAACGCCGGACTGGCGGGAGAGGATCACCGGGACGTCGTACATCATTGCCTCGAGGGGGGAGATCCCGAACGGTTCGGAGACGCTCGGCATGACATAGAGATCGCTCTGGGAGAAGATCCTTTCGATCTCCTCCCCCTGGAGAAATCCCGTGAAATGAAACCGGTCGCCGATCCCCAGCTCTCCCACCCGTTCGATCATCTGCCCCATCATGTCGCCGGCGCCGGCCATGACGAAGAGCGCCTCGGGCAGGACCCGGAGAACCCTGGCCGCCGCCTCGACGAAATAGTCCGGCCCTTTCTGGAAGGTGATCCGGCCCAGGAAAAGGACCATCTTCCGGCCGTCTGTCCGGGCGGTTCGGTAGATCTTCTGGCCCTCCTCGCGGGTCACGGCGTTGTAGACCACGGTGATCTTCTCCGGATCGATCCCATAGCGCTCCGTGATCATCCGTTTTGTCCGGTGGCTCACGGCAATGATCCGGTCGGCCCTCCTCAGGCCTTCCCGTTCGACCTCGAGGATCTCGCGGTTGACCTGTTCGCCGCTCCGGTCGTACTCGAGGGAGTGGACGTGCAGGACGAGGGGTTTTCCGCTGATCCGGCGGGCGAGGAGGGCGGCGGGGACGGTCATCCAGTCATGGGCGTGGATGATTTCGAAGGGGAGCCGGCGCGCAAGAGTTCCCGCGGCCCGGCCATAGCGGATGACCTCGGCGATCAGGTCGGTCCCGTAGACGGGGCCGGGGTCCCGGAACCGGCCCCCTCCCGAAAGAAAGAGGTTTCGGTACCCGTCCGCGTTCAGGTAGGGGCTCAGCAGGGCCGGCACGGGGCGGAGGGCGAGGCGGCGGAGGATCTCCGCCTCCTCCGCGTCCCGGGCCTCCTCCGGGGGCGGATCGGCGGGCGCCGACAGGAGATCCAGGAAGGGGGCGGCTGAACTTTCCACGGCGTCCGGCAGGACGAAGAAGATCCGATGGTCGAGGCCGGCAAGGGCCTTCGTCATGCCGTAGCAGGCCGTTCCGAGGCCGCCGCTCATCCGGGGCGGGAACTCCCATCCGAACATGAGGATCCGCATGGTTCAACACCTCCTCCGCATGACAGGGACCGCCTCCGGTCCAATAAAGGTGCGAATGGGGTTCATCGGTATGCCCTGGAAATACCCGTTCAACCGTCCGGGACGGGGGGCGCGGGGAAAAGAGAGCTTTCCCTTGCCGGAGTGTATGACACAAACGTGCCGGAAAGTAAACCCGCGAATCGGCGCGGGCTGGGTTCACTGGGGTTTTGGGATGGAAACCACCTCGACCCCGGCGGGCGGCTGGAAGCGGAACAGCGCTTCGGAGAGGCCGGTATTGATCCGGAGATCGCTGAACTCGATCCGGGTCGTGTTGCCGTAGGCATCGCCGAAGCGGACCTCGGAGATCTGGAAGGAGTTCCCGTCGATGGTCAGATCCAGCCGTTCGATCGGACTCCCGGCCTCTTTTGCGGTCAGCGTCAGAAGGTAGTTTCCCCGGGCGTTCCGGGGGGCGTCGTTCGTGAAGCGGATCTGGAAGTCCTCGGAGAGTTTGCCGATCCCGGAGAGGAATTTGACGGCCGGCCCCGACCGGAAGACCTCTTCGGCATTCTGGACGTAAACCACCCGGTCCTCCGGGATGTAAAGCCAGGCCTTGCGGGCGTCGATCACGAGCTTCTTCGCCTTCGGTTTCCGGTAATCCCAGAGCATCATCCGGGGGCTCTTGAAGTAGACGATCCCCTCTTCCCGTTCGGTCTTCTTCATGGAGCGGATCGTGGCCTCCTGGACAAAGCGGGCCCTGAGATCCGCCGTCTTTTCGTAGATCTCCTGGGTCTTGGCGATCAATTCCCCCAGCGGGAGGGTCTCGGCGCAGAGGGCCGGCGCCGGAAAAAGAAGCAGCAGGGTCAGCAGCGCGGCCAGGACGCCGCAAATCCCCCGCCTCCCGGCGGCGGCAGGGAGGATGTTCGGGATGGAAAAAAGAGCGGACCGGAAGTGCGAAAACGGCACATTTATTTCCAGGGGTGTATAACTCCCCACAACATGGCCGCAATTGGCGGGCGAAGGATTTCCTGATTTCAAACCATTGTATTTACTTAACTTATTCACTGCCTACGCCCAGTGCAATCCGGTATAAAATCGTGACAATTGAAGGGTTACGAAAGTTCTCCACAGGCTTGTCCACAACCTTCTCCACATCCCTGTGGAATCCCTCCCTAAGTTCCCGGATCAAGGGGAGGATTGATCCTGCGATCCATCCGAAATCCGGATCCGCCAGCCGAACGGGTCCTCTTTCCGGCCGTACTGGATCTGGAGGATCTCGCTGTAGAGCCGCTCCGTGAGAAGACCCGTCTTTCCCCCGCCGATCGGATATTCCTTTCCGCGGTAGTAGATCTGGCCGACGGGCGAGACGATGGCGGCCGTTCCCGAGGCGAAGGCCTCCCGGAGGCTGCCGTCGGCGATTCCCGCCATGACCTCATCCATGGAAATCCGTCTTTCCGAAACCTTCACCCCCCAGCTTTTCGCGAGCCGGATGACCGAGTCGCGGGTGATCCCGGGGAGGATCGTTCCCGAGAGCGGGGCGGTGACCAGCTCGTCGCCGATCACGAAGAACATGTTGCTCGTTCCCACCTCTTCCACGTACTTTCTTTCGGCGGCGTCCAGCCAGAGGACCTGGGTGTAACCCATCTTCTTGGCGATCTCGCCGGCGTAGAGGCTGGCTGCGTAGTTCCCGCCGGCCTTGCAATAGCCCGTTCCGCCGGGAACCGAGCGGGAATATTCCTCCGTGACGTAGATCCGGGTCGGACCGAACCCCTCCGGGTAGTAGGCCCCCACCGGTCCGGCGATGATGAAGAACAGGTACTCGTTCGCCGGGTGGACGCCCAGGGCCGCCTCCGTCGCGATCATCGTCGGCCGGATGTAGAGGGAGGTTCCGCTGCCGTGGGGGATCCAATCCTTATCGAGGAGGATCAGCTTCCGCAGCGCCTCCAGGAAGAGTCCCTCGTCGATCTGGGGCATGCAGAGCCTCTCCGCCGAGACATTCATCCGCCGGAGGTTCTCCGCCGGACGGAAGAGGTAAATTTCACCGTCCTTCCCCCGGTAGGCCTTCATCCCTTCGAAGATCTCCTGGGCGTAGTGGAGGCACATCGCCGTGGGCGCGAGATCGAGGGGGCGGATCGGTTCGACCTTGGGGTCGTGCCAGCCCCGGCCTTCGTGCCAGGTCATCGTGAAGAAATGATCGCTGAAGATTTTGCCGAAGCCCAGTTTCGCTTCATCGGTGGGCTTGGCCTTCCTCTTTTCGGGAGGGGCTTGAACAACCTGGATTTCCATATATCATCCCCAGTTCAATGATTTTACAACTTTTTACGATGGCGTCCTTCCCGGACCGCCGTCCGCCGGTGGGTTTTCGCGTCCCTTTACCACTAAACGAAGCGGCGATCAAGGCTTCTGTACTGGATGGCCTCCGCCACATGGGAGGGACGGATGGCCGGGTCGCCTTCGAGATCCGCGATGGTCCGCGCCACCTTCAGGATCCGGGTGTGCGCCCGGGCGCTCAGCCCCAGCCGGTCCATCGCCATCTCGATCAGCTGGCGGGATTCCCCATCGAGCGGGCAGGCGGCTCGGACCTGGCGGTCGGCCATGCGGGCGTTGAACAGGGTCCCGTCGCCGGCGAAGCGCCGGTTCTGGATTTCCCTGGATTTTTCGATCCGCGCCCGGATCGTGTCGGACCCCTCGCCCGTCTCCCTCGCCGTCAGTTCCCGGTAGCGGACCGAGGGAACCTCGACATGGATGTCGATCCGGTCCAGGAGCGGCCCGGAGATCCGCCCCTGGTACTGGCGGATCTGCTGGGGGGTGCAGCGGCAGGGGCGGCTCCGGTCGCCGAAGTATCCGCAGGGACAGGGGTTCATCGCCCCGATCAGCATGAAACGGGCCGGGTAGGTGGCGGTCAATGAAGAACGCGTGATCGTGACCTTTCCGTCCTCCAGGGGCTGGCGGAGGGCCTCAAGGGCGTTCTTTCTGAACTCCGGCAGTTCGTCGAGGAAGAGCACCCCGTGATGGGCGAGGCTGATCTCACCCGGCCGGGGCGTGTGGCCGCCGCCGACCAGGCCGGCGTCGGAGATCGTGTGGTGCGGGGCGCGGAAGGGGCGGGTGGCCAGGATCTTCTCCTTCCGGTCGAGGAGGCCCGCCACGGAGTAGATCTGGGTCGTTTCGATCGCTTCCGCGAGGGAAAGGTCCGGGAGGATCGTCACGAGCCGCTGCGCGAGCATGGTCTTGCCGGAGCCCGGGGGGCCGATCATCAGCAGGTTGTGGCCTCCCGCCGCGGCAACCTCCAGGGCGCGCTTGGCCTGTTCCTGGCCGCGGATATCGCTGAAATCGGA
>JBFYYH010000232.1:0-4587 GCA_041310125.1 Syntrophaceae bacterium
CGCTTCAAGGAGGAGGAGGTCCGCGACATGGGCCGGACCGCCCGCGGCGTCCGGGGGATCCGGATGGGTTCGGACGACCGGGTCGTCGGAATGGAGATCCCGTCCGAGGGGAACACGATCCTCACCGTCTCCGAAAAGGGGTACGGAAAGCGGACCGAGATCGGCGAATACCGCCTCCAGTCCCGCGGCGGGAAAGGGACGATCAACCTGAGAACCGTGCCCCGGGTGGGGAACGTCTCCGGGATCCTCCAGGTCACCGGCAGCGAGGACATCGTGCTGATCAGCGATGCGGGCCGGATCATCCGGATGCGCGCCGAGGAGGTGCGCGTCATCCACCGCAGCACCCAGGGGGTCCGCCTGATCGACCTGGAGGAAAACGAAAAGCTCGTCGGCGTCGCCCGCGCCGAGCGGGAGGAGGAGCGGGAGAACGGTCTGGAGCCCGAGGATCTGTCCGGGGAGCTCGCCGTGGAGACGCCGGAAGAGCCGGAAACGGACGGCGATCCGGCGGAGGAGTGAGCGTGAACCGCAGGGGCCGAAAGAGCGGCTTCCTCTCTGTGCTGCTTTCCGCGCTGGTGCTGACCGCCTGCATGCCGAAAGAGATCCCCACGCCTCCGGTGCCCGCCCCGGCGAGGGTCGCCGTCGTCCTCGGGGCCGGCGCCTCCAAGGGGTTCGCCCATGTCGGGGTCCTCAAGGTCCTCGAATCGCAGAAGATTCCGATCCACCTGATCGTGGGGACCAGCGCGGGGAGCCTCGTCGGGAGCCTCTACGCCTACGGGATCGACGCCTTCGAGCTCCAGAAGATGGCCCTGGCGCTGCAGAAGAACGACGTGATCGACCTGACCGTTCCCGACAACGGTTTCATCCGGGGCGATAAGCTGGAGAATTTCGTGAACCGGACGGTCCGCCAGACCCCCCTCGAGAAGCTGAAAATCCCCTTCCGGGCGGTCGCCACGAACGTCCAGACCGGGGAGGAGACCGTATTCGCGACAGGGAACACCGGAAAGGCGGTCCGGGCGAGCTGTTCCATCCCCGGGGTCTTCCAGCCGGTCCGGATCGGGGAGAAGGCCTACGTGGACGGCGGCGTGGTGAGCCCGGTCGCCGTGGATGCCGCCCGGAAAGCGGGCGCCGACGTCGTGATCGCCGTGGACATCTCCGCCGGCGTCGGCGGCTCCGTCCCCCAGGGGATCCTCGATACGATCCTCCGGTCGATCGACATCATGTACGCGAAGATCGCGATGGCCCAGCTCAAGGGCGCCGACATCGTCATCCGGCCCCAGGTGGGCCAGATCGGTTCGAGCGACTTCGACAGGCGCAACGAGGCGATCCTCGAAGGCGAAAAAGCCGCGACCCTGGCCCTGCCGCAGATACGGCAGCTCCTCGACCCGCTCCGCAGGGAAGGCCGCCTGCCGTAGAGGGGATCCGGGGCGGTGTCGAGGTTCTCCGCGAAGCGGGCGAGGCGTGAGCGGGAGTCTCCTCCTTTCTTGTGGGTGGTCGGAGGGTCGTTTTGCTCACCGCGGCGCGGCGAGCAGCGCGGCCTTGTAATCGCGAACCTGCCCTTCCAGCCGTTTCACGAGATCCGGACGGTTCAGGTTTTCTTCGATCGTCCGTTCAAAGGCGCTGCCGATCACGACGCCGTCCACATCGGGCGCCAGGGCCCCCGCCTCGGCGGGGTCGCTGATGCCGAAGCCGACGCAGACCGGGATATCCGTGACGCTCTTCAGATCCGCTACGCGGCGCCGGACAAACGACCTATCCAGCCCGGCGCTTCCCGTGACCCCCGTTTTGGAAACCAGGTAGAGAAATCCCGAGGCGCTCTCGGCGATCTTCCTCATCCGTTCCTTCGGCGTCGTCGGCGCCACGAGGCGGATCAGGGCGAAGGCGTCTTGACCTCCCCATCCGTCCGTTAGCTCCCGGGACTCTTCGTGGGGCAGGTCCACGACGAGGACCCCGTCGGCGCCGGCGGCGAGGGCGTCCCGGTGGAACGACCCGAGGCCGTAGGCGAAGATGGGGTTGTAGTAGGAAAAGAGGATGATGGGGATATCCGTCGTCCTGCGGAGGGCCTCCGTCATCTCCATCGCCCCGGCGAGACTCATGCCATTTTGCAAGGCCCTTGCCGCAGCCCGCTGGATGACGGGGCCGTCGGCCGTCGGATCGGAGAAGGGCACGCCCAATTCCAGGATGTCGATTCCGGCGCGGCAGATGGTCGTGAGCAGTTCGAGAGAGGCGGACGGCGTCGGATCGCCGGCCACGACGAACCCCACCAGCGCCTTTTCCCTTCTTTTTTTCAATTCGGCAAAGCGGACAGAAATTCGGTTCATGGACGGTCGGCTCCTTTCAGGTCGGCATGCTGCGAGACGATCCCCAGGTCCTTGTCGCCCCGGCCGGAGAGGTTCACGACGACGACCGCTTCCTTGGGCAGCGCGGGAGCCGCCTGGATGCAATAGGCCAGGGCGTGGGAACTCTCCAGGGCCGGGATGATCCCCTCCAGGCGGCAGAGCAGATGAAACGCCTCCAGGGCGGCGTCATCGTCCACGGAGACGTAGCGGGCCCTGCCGGCGTCCTTTAGGAGGGCGTGTTCGGGGCCGACCCCCGGATAGTCCAGCCCGGCGGAGAGCGAGTGGGCCTCCCGGATCTGGCCGTTTCGATCCTGGAGCACGTAGGATTTGGAGCCGTGGAGAACCCCCGGGGAGCCCTCGGCCAGGGTGGCGGCGTGCTTGCCGGAGGCGATGCCCTTGCCCGCCGCCTCGACCCCCACCAGGTGCACGGGATCGTCGAGGAACGGGAAGAAGAGTCCCATCGCATTGCTCCCGCCGCCCACGCAGGCGACCAGCATGTCCGGCAGCCGGCCAAGGACGGTCTGTGTCTGCGCCTTGACCTCTTCGCCGATGATCTTCTGGAAGTCCCGGACCATCATCGGGTAGGGATGGGGCCCAGCCACGGACCCGATCACGTAGTGGGTGTCCGCCACCGCCCCCACCCAGGACCGCAGCGCCTCGTTCATCGCGTCCTTCAGCGTCCCGGTCCCGGAACCGACCGGGATGACCTCCGCGCCGAGCAGTTTCATCCGCAGGACGTTGGGGGCCTGCCGCCGGATGTCCTCGACCCCCATGAAAATCCGGCACTCCATCCCGAAGAGAGCCGCCGCCGTCGCCGTGGCGACGCCGTGCTGGCCCGCACCGGTCTCGGCGATCAACTTTTTCTTGCCCATCCGGCGCGCCAGCAGCGCCTGGCCGAGGGTGTTGTTGATCTTGTGGGCGCCGGTATGGGCCAGGTCCTCGCGCTTCAGGTGGATCCGGGCGCCACCCAGGTGGGCGCTGAACCGGCGGGCGGCAAAAAGGGGCGTCGGCCGGCCCGCGTAGTCGGCCAGCAGTTTCCCCAGTTCTTCCCGGAAAGCCGGCATTGGGGAGATCTCCCGGTAGGCGCTCTCCAGCTCCAGGAGCGCCGGCATCAGCGTCTCGGCCACATAGCGTCCGCCGTAGGGACCGAAATGGCCCGCCCCGTCCGGCAGCGGCGCACGGCAGGCGGTCCGCGCCTGCTGTTCGAGGTTCGATCGTTCTTGCATGGATAAAATCTCCTTTTCCTCCTGCAGATGCGCTCACGGCCCGCCTCCCCGGGCGGCGGGCCGGACTCGTTCGGCGGCATGAAAAAAGGGGTCATGGATCTCTCCACGCCCCTTTTGCCGTACCAACAAAAAGACCGTGGGCAGCGGTTCTGCCCACGGTCCCGTTCTATGCTTGATTCGATTGAACTTAATCCATTACGGGGTATTGTGCGGCAGACCCGGCGATGTCGGTCCGCCACCACCAATAACGAAACTCTTTTTTCAGGCCATTGCCGCGATTCATCATTCCCACCCTCAACCGCACCCCTCTCCCGTTGGTGCAACCTATAGACGAGGCTCATGTTTCCTGTCAAGCACTTTTTCGCGACCGCAACGGGTCCCGCGACACCGTCGAAATTCGCATCCTTTCCGGCGCGAAGAGGGGATGTGATTTAAAGGTGGCATGGTGGTCTCGAACCACCCGGATCCGGGTCAGGGGAAGATCGCTTTCCGAAGCAAGACGACAAAAGCCTTCCGCGGCATTCGTACATCTTCACGCGGAGAGGAAGCGGAGAGGTTGACGCCCGCCGCGCCTGCCGATATAATCCGCCTCAGGTGATTCGCGTGAAGGGACGGGGCGCGGGAATCCTCCAGGCCGGTCCCCCGCCGGGAGGCAGAGAACCCTGTGCCCGGAACCGCAGGGAATGGGAAGGCCCTGCCACGGCGCTTTTTGCGAAGCGGCCGCGTGCCGGAGGCGGAAGGGAATCTTTCAAGGGGATCCAAAGATGAACTACCGGATTTTCGACCATACGGCGGATCTCGGCGTGGAGGTATCCGCCGGAACGCGCGAAGAGCTCTATGCCGGCGCCGCCTTCGCCCTGTTCGACCTGCTGACGGACCTCTCGGTGGTCCGGGCGGGAATCGCGCGCGAAATCGCCGTTTCGGGCGAGGACCCGGCGGATCTCCTGGTGAATTTTTTGCGCGAGGCTCTCTATGCCTGGAACGGAGAGGGGTTTCTGATGAAGTCGTGTCTCGTCCGGGAGGCC
>JBFYYH010000233.1:0-3085 GCA_041310125.1 Syntrophaceae bacterium
GAGCGAGCCCCCCACCTCTTTCATGACACGCCGCTCCGCCTCCGGGAAAATCCGGGAGCGAAGGGTCTCCCAGAACCGCCGGTCCACCTTCCAGAATCCGAAATCCGCCGAATTCGCCACCAACCATGGCAAGCAGGTAAAGACGCCCCCAGTCTTGACCCCGGCCGCCGGAATTCCCCAGGCACTCAGAAATCCGAGAATGGTTCCCGTCGCCTCGGCATAGTGGTCCGTGGCGATGATCCCGCAGGTTTCTTGGGTTGCGGTCAGGCGGGAGAGGAGGGGCCGCCAGCGCGGATCGATCCGGGAATGGGTGAGGTAGCGGTCCACGAAGCGGGCGCATGCCGCGTCGATCTCCGCCTTCGGGACGTCCGTCGCCCTCTGAAGGGCGCGAACCTTTGCAGCCATCAGGTTCCTGTACCCCGCGGCCGTCGTGCTCCCCTCGCTCCAGGTCGGCGCAACGATCTCCCCCCAGAAGACCTCCGGAGTCGCGACGCCGAGGGAGGCGAGGCCCGTTTCCGAGAGCGCCCGCACGAGATTCTCCAACCGCCCGAAGCGTGGCGCCTCGATGCTCAGTGTCCCTGAATAGTCGAAGATCACGATTTTTCGCGGAGATTTCATGATCCCATCGCTCCGTTCAAACTGGGCGACATCCCCCATGCTGGAGATCGGCTTTTACACCGGAATGACCCAATCCCTCGCGTTCGGCGGTTTCGAGACCGCGCATCCTCTATGTTCCGCAAGGAGCCCCCGAACAAGACGGTTTCAGCGGAACAGGCGCATCCGATGTTACCTCGCATGTCGGTAGAGGTCGTCGTGGTCGAGGACGCGCAGAAGGGTGAGGGGCGCAGTCCAGTCGGGATTGCCCGCCGGCAGAAGCTTTTCCGGGTCGAAGGAAAGGCGGTGGCGCTGGTCGATCCGGACGGACCATGCGGAGGGATCGTTGACGATCCTCTCCAGGTGGAGGCCGGGGTGGAGCGGATTCGTTTCCAGAAGAAAAAGCGCCTTCGCGAGCTTTTTCCTCAGAATCGGGTTGAAGCGCAAAACCTCCGCATCCTCAAGAAATTTCCGGCTCGGGATCAGATTCGGCATCCTTCATTTCCTGTTTCAGCCATGCGGGCATCTCGGCGGTCCCGCTTTCCCTCGCCTCGCCCAACTTGGCAAGCCCCCGCTCCGCGAGGCGCAGGCTCCGGAAGATCTCCACCGGCTGCAGGACAACCACGCCCCCTTCCGCCACCCTGAGATCCAGATAAGTGCCATTCTCCAGGCCGAGCTCCTTGCGGATCGACGTCGGCAGGTTGATGCTTCCCCGTTTGTCGATGGCAATCAGCATGTTCCCCATTCCTCCCCCATGAATTTCGGGAACAGGATAATGTCATATTGTCATAATGTCAAGGATTAAGCGCTGGGCATCGTCTGTCGGGATTCGAAATAGGGTGGCTGTCATCGGTTTTACTCGATTTCGATCCTCAGGCGCTGTTCGATGTCGGAAGCGGAGAGGCGGTGGAGGACGTCGAGGAACTCGACCTGGAGGCTTCCAGGCCCCTGGGAGCGTTCGAAGGCGATCTCGCCGGCGATCCCCATGACGGCCATCGCCCCGGCGGCCGCAACCGCGGGATCGGGAACCACCGCGGCAAAGGCGCCGCAGAGGGCGCTCGCCGTGCAGCCCAAGCCCGTCACGCGGGTCATCAGGACGTGGCCGTTCTTCCCCCGGATCACCCCGGAGCGTCCGATCGTGTAGTCCGTCTCGCCGCTGATGCAGACGGCGGCGCCGCATTTTGCATGCAATTCCCGGCCGATCGCCACGGCGGCCTCCGACGACGCGGCGCTGTCCACCCCCTTCGTGCGGCTCGTTTCATCCAAAAGCGCCATGATCTCCGAGGCGTTCCCGCGGATGATCTCGGGAGGGACGGCTTCGATCAGCTCCCTGGCCGTCCGCGTCCGGTAGGAGGTTGCGCCGGCCCCCACCGGGTCGAGGACGATCGGGATCTTTCGCTTCCGGGCCGTCTCGGCCGCGCGGAACATCGCCCGGACCCAGGCCGGGCTCAAGGTGCCGATGTTGAGGACGAGCGCGGAGGCGATCCCGACCATCTCCTCCACCTCCTCCTCGGCGTGCGCCATGACCGGCGAGGCGCCCAGGGCGAGCAGGGCGTTGGCCGTGCTGTTCATGACGACGTAATTCGTGATGCTGTGAACGACCGGCGCCTTCTCCCGGATCGCCCGGACCGCCGACCAGATGTCGCCTGCCGTAATGTTCATCAGCCGTTGCTCCTCTTCATCACGTCACAACGACAAACTGTTTATCAGCGCTGCATCCACCTTCTCCATCAGCTCATCGGGAAGAGTGGCAAGCTTCGGACCGGTCAAACGCTTCTTGTCGATCGTGCGAATCTGAGAAAGGTTGACGATGGAATCCTTCTTCAATCCCGCAATTTTCCCGACTACCACGCAGATGGGGTAGTTCGCTTTCTTCTCGGAATATTCGGTCAAGACGGCAACGATGGTCGTGGGCGAGTAGAGATTGCCGATATCGTTCTGAATGATGAGCACCGGTCTGGTCTTTCCGGTTTCGCTTCCCTGCACCGGATCCAGCGCAGCATAGTAGATTTCCCCTCTTTGAACCCGAATGGGCGTCATGGGGCATCCCCGGGAAGGTTCTCGGCATCGGCATATTTGAAATCATCCGAGATTTCGAGATTTTCGTCCGCCATGTCCAGATAGGCGGCCTTCATTCGGTCCTCAAAGACTTTCTTTTCGATCTGCCTTAATTTTTCCTCGATGGATTCGCGGACGAGGACGGAAACCTTCTTCCCCTGCCGGGAAGAGGCCTCTGAAAGCCTCTCTTTGATCTCCGCCGGGAGCTGGATATTGAGTCTGGTCTTGTCCTGTGGTCTTGCCGGGATCATTTTGTGCCTCGCTTTTATGCATAAGGGTTGTGTAATATTGTGTATCAAAAAATGAACGGAAAAGCAAGCGCAAGTTACCGAACTAAGGCCGCGACGAGGAATCCCTGTAGGAGAATATGGGAGGGATGCTAAATTTCAAGACCTGACCCCCAAGACCTGATCCCACGAATTCAAGAAAGCTT
>JBFYYH010000234.1:0-2663 GCA_041310125.1 Syntrophaceae bacterium
GAGAGAACCCCGGGACGGTCCACGGCAGAAAACCTGAAGTAATAGGAACAGCGGAGTTCCTCAATCGGCTGAATGGAGATTTCGACGCGCTCCGGCTTGACGTGGGCCAGGGGAGGCATCAGGTTCTTCACGCCGCTTCGGATCTGCCGGGCCAAGACCATGAGATCCGAAACGACGGCGCTTCCCGTGGCCCTTTTGCCCGCTCCGTACCCGTAGTAGAGGTTGGGGCCGACAAAATCCCCTTCCAGGTAAATCGCGTTGTAGACGCCGTTCACATTGGCCATGATGTGGTCCAAGGCGACCATCGTGGGATGCACCCTCGCCTCCACCCTGTCCCCGGCCTTCCTGGCAACGGCCAGAAGTTTGATGCAGTATCCGAACTCGCTTGCATATCGAAGGTCGTCAGGAGTCAGGCGGTCAATGCCCTCGCGGTAGATGCTCTGAAAAGGAACCGGAACGCCGAAGGCGATGGAGATCAGGATCGCCAGCTTGTGAGCCGCGTCCGTGCCGTCCACGTCCAGCGTCGGGGGATCTTCCGCGTAACCCAGGCGGATGGCTTCCTGAACCGCCTGGTCATAGGGAAGGCCCTTCTGGGACATGCGCGTAAGGATGTAGTTGGAGGTTCCGTTCAGGATTCCCATGATGGTCCTGATCCGGTTTGCGGAAAGCCCCTCTCTCAAGGACCGGATGACCGGGATGCCGCCGCCGACGCTTGCTTCAAAGGCAAGACTGACCCCGTGCCGCTCCGCAGCGCTGTAGATCTCTTTTCCATGTTCCGCGAGGAGAGCCTTGTTTGCCGTGACCACGTGTTTCCCTTTTTCCAGGGCCGACAGGATATAGTCCTTGGCCTGTCGAAGGCCTCCGATAAGCTCGACCACGATCTCGATCTGAGGGTCATTGATGATCTCCATCGCATCCTTTGTGAGGAGAGACGGATCCAGCGGGATTCCCCGGTCTGTGTTCAGATCGAGGTCCGCAATCTTCCTGATCACGATCTCGGAACCCACCCGGCTCGTGATGAGATCGCGGTTTTCAATAAGAATCTGCACTGTTCCTGAACCGACAGTGCCGAAACCGATGATGCCGACGTTCACTTGATTCATGGATCTTCCTTTTGTTTCCTCCCCCTCGACGGGGGAGGCGAGGAGGGGGTGAAGGTGCACCGTGCACCTTGTCCCGTGCACCTTACAATATTTGTTTTATACCCCGAATCGCCTGATTGATGCGATGGGGGTTTTCGATCAAAGCGAACCGGACATGGTCATCCCCGTACTGGCCGAAGCCGATGCCCGGGGAAACAGCCACTCTGGCTTTTACCATGAGCATCTTCGCAAATTCTATGGATCCCATTGTTCGGTACGGCTCGGGAATCCTGGCCCACACAAACATGGTCCCCTTGGGTTTATCGATGGCCCATCCGACGCGGTTCAGCCCGTCCACCAGCGCGTCGCGTCGCTGGCGGTAAATCTCCACGATCTCCTGGACACAATCGTAAGGCCCGTTAAGCGCGATGATGGCGGCGATTTGGATGGGTTGAAACATGCCGTAGTCGAGATAGCTCTTGATCCTTCTGAGGGCGGCGACGAGTTGAGGATTGCCCACGCAAAAGCCGACCCGCCATCCGGGCATGGAATAGCTCTTGGAAAGGGTGAAGAATTCCACCCCGATTTCTTTTGCACCCGGCACTTGGAGAAAACTCGGAGGGGTGTAACCGTCGAACACCAGGTCCGCGTATGCGAAATCGTGAATGACGATCATGTCGTGTTCACGGCAGAAGGCCACGATTTTTTCGAAGAATGCCCGGTCCACCACCGCGGTCGTCGGGTTGTGCGGGTAGGAGATGATAAGCATTTTGGGCGCCGGCCAGGTCTGCTTGGTGGCTGCGAGCAGGTCCTCAAAGAAATCCCTGTCCGGTCCGATGGGGATGCTTCGCAAATCACCGCCGGCGATGATGACCGAATAAGGATGAATGGGGTAGGTCGGATTGGGAGCGAAGACCACATCCCCGGGGCTGATGGTGGCGAGCACAAAGTGGGAGAGGCCTTCCTTGGCGCCTATCGTAGCGATGGCTTCTTCTTCCGGATCAATCTCTACGCCCCAACGCCTTTTGTACCAATCCGCGATGGCATGCCTCAGCTTGGTGATGCCTGCCGACGCGGAATATCTGTGGTTTTGAGGCTTTTCCGCCGCCTCGACGAGCTTTTCCACGATGTGGCGGGGCGTGGGGATATCCGGATTTCCCATTCCCAAGTCGACGATGTCGACCCCCTCGCGCCTCAGGTCAAACTTGAGCTTGTCCACCACCTTGAACATGTAAGGTGGTAGACGGTCCATTCTCCTGAATCCCTGCATGTCTCGACCCCCTGCAACTCAAAGAAAATATAAATTTATATTTATAAGAGAAAGCGATGAAATGGTCAAATAATTATATGCGAGAACAATATGGCCTTCCTTCTCCCCCACCTCGCCTCCCCCGCACGCGGCGCAAGCGCCCGCGCTGCGCGTCGAGGGGGAGGAAATGACCAGTCATCGCAGATAATTCCCCTCACTTGGCGGGAGGGGTCAGGGGCATAAGCGCTAACTTAGAAAGGAGAGGAGCCACATTTGATATTTCGTCATTCCGGCTGAATGGAACCTGCACCGGTGAACCCGCCTGAGGCGGA
>JBFYYH010000235.1:0-3114 GCA_041310125.1 Syntrophaceae bacterium
GTCTTTCATTCGATGCTCAAAGGCAAGAGGCCTGTGCCCATTGAGCTGCCGGAGGATTATCCAGACAATGAAATCCGGCAGGCTACAGGTTATCTGAACAAATTCATTGCCGAATATAATGATGCGGTCGCCTTTGCCTATCATCTGGGGAGGGGAGAGATCGATTATGACCCGCCCAGGGTAGGCCTGATCTTCGCCCAGTCACTCAAGACTCTTCACGCAAGCTTGAAGACCCTGACCTGGACTACCCAACAGATCGCCGAGGGAGACTTCAGCCAGAGAGTCCGTTTTATGGGGGAGTTCTCGGAGGCCTTCAACAGCATGGCCCAGCAGCTGGAAAACGCCTTCCTGGAACGAAAGAAATCCGAAGATGATCTGCAGCATCGGCTCGACGAGCTGGACGAGACCCGGAAGGCGATGTTGAACATCCTGGAGGATTCCCAGCGGCAGGTGGATGAGTTGGCGAAGTCCCGAAAGGCGATGTTGAACATCATGGATGATCTGGAAGAGGCCAGAGGGGTGGCGGACGCGGCAGCCAAGGCCAAGGCGGACTTCCTGGCGAACATGAGCCACGAGATCCGCACCCCGATGAATGCGATCATCGGATTCTCCAATCTGGCGATGAAGACGGAGCTGGACCGGAAGCAGCGCGACTATCTGAGCAAGATCCAGCAGTCGGGGCAACACCTGCTCGGGATCATCAACGACATCCTGGACTTCTCGAAGATCGAGGCGGGGAAACTGCCGGTGGAAAAGACGGATCTCGTGCTGGATAAGGTCCTGGAAAACGTCTCCAACCTGATCTCCGAGAAAACGGCCGCAAAGGGGCTCGAGTTGCTGATCCGCTCCGAGCCGGGGACACCCAATTTTCTTGTGGGCGATCCGCTGCGGCTGGGGCAGATCCTGGTCAACTACGCGAACAATGCGGTCAAGTTCACCGAGCAGGGAGAGATCGTCGTCTCCGTCCGGGTCGTGGAAGAGACGGACAGGGACTGCCTTCTGCGCTTTGCAGTCAGCGATACGGGGATCGGCCTGACCCAGGAACAGATGGGGAAGCTGTTCCAGTCCTTCTCGCAGGCGGACACGTCCACCTCCCGGAAATACGGAGGCACGGGCCTGGGATTGGCCATTTCCAAGAAGCTGGCCGAACTCATGGGTGGCGCCGTGGGGGTGGAGAGCGAGTACGGCAGGGGCAGCACCTTCTGGTTCACGGCACGCCTGGGAAAGGGCGAGGGCAAGGCGAAGCAATACCTCCCCGATCCGGACCTCCGTGAACGCCGGATCCTGGTGGTGGACGACCACGACATGAACCGCACCATCCTCTCCGAGATGCTCACGGGAATGACCTTCTCGGTGAAGGATGTCTCCTCCGGCAAGGCGGCGCTGGAGGAGGTCCGGACCGCGGCCGAAGGGGGCGCTCCCTACGATGTCGTGCTGCTCGACTGGCAGATGCCGGGGATGGACGGAATCGAGACCGCAAATGCGATCCGGGCGCTCGCTTTGAATCCTTTTCCGCACATGGTCATGGTCACGGCATTCGGCCGTGAGGAGGTCTTCAAGGAGGCCTCCCTGGCGGGACTCGAGGAGGTGCTCGTCAAGCCGGTCAGCGCCTCGACGATGTTCGACACCCTGATCCAGGTCCTGGGCGGCAAGCCCGATGAAACGAGGGATGAGGGCCAGCAGGCGGCGCCGTCGATGGAAAACCTCAAAACCATCAAAGGCTCCTCCATCCTGCTGGTGGAGGACAACGAGTTCAACCAGCAGATCGCGACCGAACTGCTGACCGACGCTGGCTTCCAGGTGGCGGTGGCGGAGAACGGCCAGAAGTCAATCGAGATGCTGGACAAGCGTTCCTACGACATCGTGCTGATGGACATGCAGATGCCGGTGATGGACGGTGTGACGGCCACCCGGGAGCTCCGCAAGGACGAGCGGTTCAAGGATCTGCCCATTCTCGCGATGACGGCCAACGTCATGGACGTGGACATCGAGAAGTGCCGGGCAGCCGGCATGTGGGACCACATCGGGAAGCCGATCGACCCCGATGAGCTGTTCGCAAAGCTCGTGAAGTGGGTGAAGCCGCGTCCGGCCGGGGAGGTGGCGGAGGACGCCGAGGCGCCACCGGTGGAGCCCCCGAAGCAGGCAGCCCCGAAAGAGGAGGCCAAGCCCGCCCAGCCGGACGATCTGCCCGTCATTGCCGGCCTGGACACTGCCCTCGGGCTGAAGCGGGTTATGGGGAAGAGGACCTTCTATCTGGACATGCTCAAGAAGTACGTCGAAAACCAGGGCGAGGCCCCGGCACAGATCCAACAGAGCCTTGATGCCGGCGACTTTGCGACGGCGGAGCGTCAGGCCCACACGGCCAAGGGGGTGAGCGGCAACATCGGCGCGACGCAGGTGCAGGCCCTGGCGGCCACGCTGGAGAAGGCGATCAAGGAACGGCTGCCCCGCGAGACGATCGGCGAGGCCCTGGAGGCCTTCTCCGCCGGGCACGGCGACCTCGTCTCCCCGTTGAGGGCGTTTTTCCCCGCGGCTGTGGCGGTCGAGGAGGCGACCCCGGTGGACGAGGCCAAGGCGGCAGAGGTGACTGCAAAGATGAGGGAATTCCTGGAGAACGACGACAGCGAGGCGGTGGACTATCTGGAGGCGGAAACCGCCGCCCTGCGCAGCATCCTGGGTGCGGACCATTTCGGCGCCTTCGAACACGCCGTCAAACAGTACGACTTCTCGCAGGCGCTGGCATTGATAAAATCGTAAACACAAAGGTCCAGCGGGAACTTGTGACCTCAGTCTGAAACCAAAGGATGTTCCTTGATCAACCGGATATTCGATGAATTGGGCACACGCGTCAACGGGGTGCAGCGGGAATCGAGAAACGGAAAGATTTTGCAGGGAGGGTCTTATGCGACGATCCATCATGGTGTTTGTCGTTATCCTCGCGGCGGCAATCAGCGTGCCGGCATTTGCCGGCGAGCTGGACGAACTCAAGGCGATGGTCCTCCAGTTGCAGAAGCGCATCGAGCAGTTGGAGAAGCAACAGAAAGAACAGTCTGCCAAGCTCCCCCAAGCGGCAGAAGCCGCAAAACAGACGCAAGCGGCGGAACCGGCCAAGCC
>JBFYYH010000236.1:0-5799 GCA_041310125.1 Syntrophaceae bacterium
TCAACCTGCCCGGGAATGTCGGCGTCGTTTCGCGCAGCGGGACCCTGACCTATGAGATGATCTGGCAGCTCACCTGCCTGGGGATCGGCCAGTCCACCTCGGTGGGGATCGGCGGCGACCCGATCGTCGGCTGCGGCTTCACCGATCTGCTGGCGCTCTTCGAGAAGGATCCGCAGACAGAGGCGATCGTGATGATCGGCGAGATCGGCGGAACGGCGGAAGAGGAGGCGGCGGAGTTCATCGCGTCCGAGGTGACCAAGCCGGTGGTCTCCTTCATCGCCGGGCGGACGGCACCTCCCGGGCGGCGGATGGGCCACGCCGGCGCGATCATTGCCGGAGGAAAGGGAACGGCGGAGGAGAAGTTCCTGGCCCTCGAACGGGCCGGCGTCGCGGTGGAAAAGAACCCCGCCGAGATCGGCCGACGGGTGCAGGAGATCCTTCTTGCGGGCCGACGGGAACGGGCGGCCAGCCCGCCGTATGACCGGTGAATGAATAATTCGGCGGAGAGGATATTTTCCGCTTGACAAAGCGGCGCCTGACTCTTAATACATAGACCAAGGTCTTTTTCCTTAGGCCCGTCGCACATCCGCAGCGGGCGTTTCCGGCGCAGGCCAGGCCGGAGTGCCGTCTTCTTGGTCGTCATCTTGCAGGGGGGCTTATGTTCATCTGGCTTTTCCACCGCATCAGCGGTGTGACCCTGATCGTCCTTTTCGGCATCAAGATC
Source organism: Syntrophaceae bacterium (assembly GCA_041310125.1). Classification (GTDB taxonomy): domain Bacteria; phylum Desulfobacterota; class Syntrophia; order Syntrophales; family UBA5619; genus JAKAFS01. The sequence continues at coordinate 725 of JBFYYH010000236.1, forward strand.
CTCACCAGTTACTTCCTGTTCACGAAAGACCAGAAACCCGACTGGGCGCTGAGTCTCCACCGGCACCCGGTCCTGGATATCCTCATCCTGGTCCTGTTCACCTTCCACAGTCTCTACGGTCTGAGGACCATCGTCATCGACTTCGGTTACCGGAAAGAGAAACAGCTCTTCTGGGTGGCGAACATCGCCGCGACCGTGATCTCCGCGGTGCTGATCGTTCTCTATTTCAGGATTTCATGAGGCGGATTCGCGGCGTGGATCCCTTTTCAAGAGAGCGGAATGATTGTTGAGCACGATATTCTGATTGTCGGCGGCGGCCTGACGGGGCTCCGGGCGGCGGTCGGCCTCTGCGACCGGTTCAGCGTGGGGCTGGTCTCCAAGGTCTATCCGATCCGCTCCCATTCCATCGCGGCCCAGGGCGGCATCAACGCGGCCCTGACCAACAACCCCGACAGCCGCGACGATTCCTGGGAAAAGCACACCTTCGACACGATCAAGGGGAGCGACTACCTGGCCGACCAGGATGCCGTGGAGATCATGTGCAGGGAGGCCGTCCCCATCGTCTACGAAATGGAGCACTGGGGATGCCCCTTCAGCCGTTTTGCCGACGGCTCCATTGCGCAGCGTCCCTTCGGCGGCGCGGGCTATCCGCGCACCTGCTTTTCCGCCGACGTGACCGGCCACGTGCTGCTCAACACGCTCTATGAACGGGCCGTCGCGAAGGGAGTCAAGATCTATCCGGAATGGTTCGTGGCCTCCCTCTGCATCGAGGACGGGCAGTGCCACGGGATCGTCGCCCTGGATACCCGCAGCGGCGACCTCATCCCCGTCCGCGCCGGGACGACCTTCTTCGGCACCGGCGGCTACGGGCGGGTCTATCAGCACTCCACGAACGCCCTGATCAACACGGGAAGCGGCATCGGGATGGCCTACAAGGCCGGCGCTCCCCTGAAGGACATGGAGTTTGTCCAGTTCCACCCCACCTCGCTGATCGGCACGAACATCCTGATGACGGAAGGCTGCCGGGGCGAGGGCGGCTACCTGCTCAACAACCAGGGCGAGCGCTTCATGCAGCGCTACGTCCCCACGGCCATGGAACTGGCGCCCCGCGACATCGTCTCCCGCTGCATCCAGACGGAGATCAACGAGGGGCGGGGATTCGATCATCCCCTGGGAAGGTACATCCAGCTCGATCTGAGGCATCTGGGAGAGAAGAAGATCCTCGAGCGGCTCCCCGGTATCCGGAACATCTGCATCGATTTCATCGGCATCGATCCGGTCCGCGAGCCGATCCCGATCATGCCCTGCCAGCACTACTCCATGGGGGGCATCGACGTCAACGAACGGTGCGCTTCGGAAGTTTCCGGCTTCTACGCCGGCGGCGAATGCGCCTGCGTCAGCGTCCACGGCGCCAACCGCCTCGGCGGCAACTCGCTGCTGGAAACGATCGTCTTCGGGAAACTGGCGGCCAAGGCGATCCTGGAAGACCTCGCGGGGGGCGCGCGGAAAGCGGACGAAAAACCCCTCCTGAAGCTCCGGGACGAGGTGGAAAAGAAGATCCGAAAGCTGACGGAACCGGGCAAGGAAAAACCCTACAAGCTCCACGCCGAGATCGGCGTGGCCATGAGCGAGCAGGTGGGCATCTTCCGCACCCGGGAAGAGATGGACCAGGCGCTCGCAAAACTCATCGAAGTCAAGCAGCGATACAGGGACGTCGGCGTCTCCTCGCCGGCCCGGCACATGAATTACGAACTGATCAACGCCCTGGAGCTGGAGTACATGCTGGAAGTGGCCCACACGATCATCCTCGGGGCGATCCTCCGGGAGGAGAGCCGCGGCGCCCATTTCCGGCGGGACTTCACCACCCGGAACGACCAGGACTGGCTAAAGCACACGATCGCCCGGATGGGGCCGGACGGAGAGCCGGTCCTTTCCTTCAAGGACGTGGTGTTTACGCGGTATCAGCCGATGGAGAGAAAATATTGATCCAGGCCAGCACATACACCTTCCGGATTCTCCGGTATGATGCGAAGGAGCCGGGAAGCGAACCCCGCTTCGCCAGCTACCGGATCAAGGTCATCCCCGGCCTGACCGTCCTTGCGGTCCTGATCCGGATCCGCGACGAGATCGACGGGACCCTCTCCTTCCGCTCCTCCTGCCGCTCCGCCGTCTGCGGGTCCTGCGCGATGGTGATCAACGGCAAGATCGACCTCGCCTGCCGGACCCAGGTGGCCACCTTCAATACCGACACGATCATCCTCGAACCCCTGCCCAATTTCGAGGTGATTCGGGACCTGGTCGTCGACATGGAGCCCTTCTGGCAGATGTACGAGAAGATCCAGCCCTACCTGATCCGGAAGAGCCCCGCTCCCGAAAAGGAGATCCCGCAGAGCGAAGAGGACCGCAGACGGATCGACCAGTTCGTCAACTGCATCCTCTGCGCCTGCTGCTACGGCGCCTGCCCGGTGCTCGCGAAGGAACCCGGCTACCTGGGGCCGGCGGCGGCGGCCAAGCTGGAGCGGTTCGTCCTGGATTCCCGGGATGAAAGGACCGCCGGGGCGATCGAGATCGTCAACAACGAAAAAGGCGTCTGGGCCTGCGACACCGTGTTTCGCTGCATCGACGCCTGCCCGAAGGATGTCCGCCCCACCGACGCGATCGTCGGTCTGCGGAAATCGCTCCTGAAACACCGTTTCCGGAAGATGTTGGGGAAGGCGAAAGATGAAACTTGATTTTTCCCTCATCACGAGGAGAACCTTTCTCAATACGCTTTTCTTCGGCTGGGCGGCCGCCTTCTTCTCCGGGGCATTCTATGCCCTGATGAAGTTCGCCTTCCCCACCCTGGGCAAGGAGCCCGATTTCGTCGTCCTGGAGGGGAAGGCTTTTAAGGGTCTGGCAAACAATTCGGTCAAGCCTTTCCCCTGGGGCGGCACGGTGGGCCTTTACCTGAAGAGGGCCGACGGCAGCGTCCTGGCGCTCAAGGGCGTCTGCACCCACATGGAGTGCAACGTGGCGTACAAGCCGGAGGAGCGCAAGTTCTACTGCGCCTGCCACCAGGGCTGGTTCGATGAGAACGGGATCAACATCGCCGGGCCGCCGCCCAAACCGCTCGAAATCTTCGAGATCACGGAAGAGGGGGAAAAGCTGATCGTCGCCCGGAAGGGGGTCAAGGTTGAACTGCCCAAGGCTTAAAGACTGGCTGGACGAGCGTTACGACTGGGGAGGGATCAAGAGCCTGGTGAAGGGCAAGCTCGTCCCCCAGCACCGCTACGACCTCTGGTACTACACGGGCGGGATCACGCTCTTCCTGTTCATCCTCCAGATTCTGACGGGGATGCTGATGGCCCTCTACTACATCCCCCACGTGAACTTCGCCTACGAGAGCATCATCGAGATCGTCACCAAACTGAACATGGGCTGGTTCTTCCGCTCCCTCCACCACTGGGGATCGCAGCTCGCGATCGTCTTTCTGTTCATCCACCTCTTCGGCACGCTGCTCCTGAAATCCTACCGCAAGCCCAGGGAATTCCTCTGGGTCACCGGATTCATTCTCCTGGGCCTTTCGATCTTCTTCGGGCTGAGCGGCTATCTGTTGCTCTGGGACGAGCGCGCCTTCGCCGCCGTTCGCGTGGCGACGGGCGGGGCGGGCGCCTTCCCCGTGATCGGGGGCTTCATCAAGGCGTTTCTCCGGGGCGGGGTCGACGTCACCGGCGACACCCTCCTGCGCTTCTACGCCTTCCACGTAGCGATCCTGCCGATCCTCGTCCTGGCGTTGATCGGGCTGCACCTGCTTCTGGTGCAGTACCACGGGATGAGCGTTCCCCTCTCCCTGGAGAAGGAGAACCGCCGGGAGGAGCCTTTCTTCCCGAATGTCTTCTACAAGGACTTGATGATCTGGCTGGTCGTCCTCGGGGTTCTCGTGACCCTGGCGGTGCTGCTCCCGCCCGAGATCGGGGTGAAGGCGGACCCGCTGGCCCCGCCTCCGGAAAACATCAAGCCCGAGTGGTATTTCCTTTTCCTTCTCGAAACCCTGAAGCTCTTCCCCGGATCGATCCTCGGGCTGAACGGGGAGACCATTGCCATCGTGGTCGTCTCCTGCGGGATCCTCTTTTTCTTCCTCATCCCCTTCCTCGACCGGAGATCGGCGCGCGGGGAGAGAAGCCCGCTCTTCACCTGGATCAGCGTGATCTATCTGGTCTACTTCCTCGTCATGACGGCGGTGGGTTTTTTCAGCTGAGGAGAGGTTCATGCGAAGGGTCGGCATCTTTGGAAAAAAATTGAACCGGTTCCGCCTCGTCCGCTTCGGCCGGTGGATCCTCGCGACGGCGCTCGTTTGGCTGAACGCGGCCGTTTCGCTCGCGGCCGAGCCGGTGGCGGTCTTTCCCGAGGTCCCTTACGACGCATTCATTGTCTATGAGAGCCTCGCCGTTTTCTGGATCTTTATCATCGGCCTGATCGTGATTATCCGGATGAAGCTCCGGGAGATCGAACGGACACAGCGACTGGGCGCGGACGAAGAGGATCCGAACGCCCCCCTCCTCCAGTAGCGCCACAGGAGATTCGCCCCTTCCCGTTGCGCTGCCCCCGTTGCCTGAAACGAAAAGCCGCTCTGCGGAGCGGCTTTTGTTATTGAGGCGCAGACGGTTATTGATCCCTGAGCGGCAACAGCGCGACAGCCCGGATGAAGAGCGGAGCGGATCCTGGATGATCGCAGGGGACCGGTGCGTTTTTTAACCGTTCACTTTTTCCCGGAGAGCTGTCCCGCAACCGAGGCAGTCGCCTTCTCGACGGCCTCCCGGTCTCCCAGGTAGTAGTGGTGGACCGCGCGCAGCCGGTCGTCGAGCTCATAGACCAGAGGAATCCCCGTGGGGATGTTGAGCTCCGTGATCACCTCTTCGGGGATATTGTCGAGGTACTTCACCAGGGCGCGCATGCTGTTCCCGTGCGCCGCGATCAGCACCCTTTTCCCCGCGCGGAGATCCGGAACGATCGCCTCGTGCCAGTAGGGGAGAACCCTCTCCAGCGTGTCCTTGAGCGATTCGCTCCGCGGCGCCTCCCCCGGCTTGAGCGCGGCG
>JBFYYH010000237.1:0-11542 GCA_041310125.1 Syntrophaceae bacterium
TTCTCTGGGTTTCATATAGTGGTTTGAATAGCACGGTCAGAGGGCCTCTTTGTTGCACTCCACGGCCAGTGTATCCACCATTTCCAGAGGAACCACTTCGACCGGCTTGCCGTCTTTGCAGATGACGACCTTGAAGAGCGAAAGCAGCACCGCCGGGAAGATCTTCTTCATCCCTTCACCCCCTTTCCGTTGCTGCTGTCTCAAGGGTAGGGCCCGGGTTCCCATCATGCGGGATAGAAATTCTTCCCGTAGAGCTTCCGGCTCAGGCCGATGAGGTCGGCCCACTTCATCGGGCCGCCCTTGTCGGGGGGAAACCCGATCCCCCAGATCATCCCGACGTCGATCATCCGCACATCCTCGACGACCTTCTTCTCGAGGATCTCTTTCCCCACCCGGACCATCGCGGTGAGGATCCCCGTCTGGATCTCCTCTTCGCTGACCTCCTTTGGCGGCCGCTTTGCGATCAGCGGCAGGACCTCGGGATCGACGCTCCCGTCCTTGAGGAAGAACCCCTTCCCCGACTTCTTCAGGCCGAGGCGCCCCGCTTCGACCACATTTTTAAGGGTGTCCTGCCTGAAGCCCATCCCGACGAACACCTTGTAGGGGATGTCGATCCCCACCTCGTCCGTGAGCTTGATCGGCCCCACCGGCATCCCGAAGCGGGTCATCGCCTGATCCACCTTCTCGATCGGATTCCCCTCCTCGATGTACTGCAGCGCCTGGACGAGGTTGGGGAAGAGCATCGCGTTGACGACGAATCCCGGATTGTCTCGGCAGACAACGGGCCGCTTGCGGATCAACCCCGCGAAGTTCAGGAGGTTGTCGATCGTCTCCCGGGCGGTCTGCTCGCCCTGGATCACCTCCACGAGCTGCATCAGCCAGACAGGCGAAAAGAAGTGAAGCCCCCCGAAGCGTTCCGGCTTCGCCACGAAAGGGGCCATCGAGGTGATGGGGATCGAAGAGGTGTTGCTCGCCACGACGCAATCTTCCCGAACGGCGCTGCACAGCTCCCCGTACACCTGCTTCTTGACATCGATCGCCTCGAAGACCGCCTCGATGACAAGGTCCATTTGCGCGAACTCCGGCACATAATCCGAGACGGCCGTCAGCCGCGCCATCACGGCATCGACGGGCTCCCGGAGCCGTTTCTTCTCGGCCATTCCGTCGAGGATCTTCCGGACAAACGCCTTCCCCGGCTCCAGCGCCTCGGGGATGTCCTTGACCAGGACGGGGAGCTCGGTGTTGCGGAGGATATCGATGACGATCCCCCTCCCCATCGTCCCGAAGCCGAGAACGGCGACCTTGTTGAGGGGTTTGGGGACGAATCCCTTCGTCATCATCGCCTTCGGCTTGTCCGTCATCCCCTTGATGAAGAAGGTGTTGATGCTCCCCTTGGCCTCCTTTGTCAGGACGACCTCGGCGAAGTATTTCTTCTCGATCTCCAGCGCCTCTTCGAGCGACGCCTTGAGCCCCTCGTGCATCGCCTTCAGGGCGAGCATCGGCGCGGGGATCTCCCGGCCCTTCGTCGCCTTGAGAATCCCCGCCTTCGCCATCTCGGCGACGGCGTCGATCTGGGAGAAGTCCTGGACGGGCCGCTTCAGGTCGGCCGTCCCGGCGATGATCTCATCGAGGAAGGCCCTTGCCGCCGCGAGCAGATCGGCGTCCGCGGGGATCAGGCGGTCCACGATCCCCATCTCGAAGGCCTTCGCCGCCGGTAGCATCGTCCCCTTCAGGATCAGCTCGAAGGCGCCGTAGCCGATCAGCCGGGGCAGGCGCTGCGTCCCGCCGCCGCCCGGAAAGAGGCCGACGTTGCACTCCGGCAGGCCGATCAGGGTGTTTTTCCCCTCCTTCGCAATCCGGCCGGTGCAGGCGAGGGCAAACTCCAGGCCGCCGCCGAGGCAGTGTCCGTGGATCGCCGCTACGGCGGGGATCCCCAGGGCGCCGAGCCGGGCGAACGAGCCGTGGAAGAGATCGAGGGTCTTGCGCACCTCCGCCTCGCTCTCGATCTGGGAGATCAGTTTCAGATTCGCGCCGGCGAGGAAGTTCTCCGGTTTCCCCGAGATGAAAATGATCCCGCGGACCCCCTTGGCGATCTCCAGCTCGCGCATGACCTGGTCGAAACCGCTGAAGGCCTCCTCCGTCCAGGTGTTCATCGTCTCTCCCACCACGTCGAACGTGATGACGCCAATCCCCTTCTCATCCACCGCCATGTTGAAAACCTTGCCCATGATCGACCTCCTTGTGGGTATTTGATGCGTTCTGTTTCCGCGTTTCAAACTTGAAGATCTTCTCTCTCGGTTGCGGCGAACTCTCGCTCAGGCCGCGCCGAGCTTCTTTCGGATCTCCTCCCGCAGAACCTTTTTGAGGATCTTTCCCACGGGATTCCGCGGGACGCTCCCTGCCTGCCTTACCGGGCCGTCATCCGGAGCGACCCGTCGAGGCGGATGCACTCCCCGTTGAGCATCGGATTCTCGATGATCTGCCGGGCCAGCAGGGCGTATTCCGCCGGTCTTCCGAGGCGCTTCGGGAAGGGCACCGTCTGGGCGAGCATCACCCGGACGCTCTCGGGAAGCCCCGCCATCATCGGCGTGTCGAACAGCCCCGGGGCGATCGTGACGACGCGGATCCCGTAATCGGCGCACTCCCGCGCGATCGGCAGCGTCATTCCCGCAACCCCCGCCTTGGAGGCGCTGTAGGCCGCCTGGCCGATCTGGCCGTCGAATGCCGCGACGGAGGCGGTGTTGATGATGACCCCCTTCTCCCCTTCCCCGTTCGGCTCGTTCTTCACCATCTGCTCGACCGCAAGCCGGATGATGTTCAGCGTCCCGACGAGGTTGATCTGGATCACCCGGTTGAAGAACGCCAGGGACATCGGGCCTTTCTTGGAGAGGACCTTCCCGGGATCGGCCACGCCGGCGCAATTGATCGCCACGTTGATCGTCCCAAAGGCGGCCACGGCCTTTTCGAAGGCCGCCCGGCCGCTCTCATCGCTCGTTACATCCGCGGAGGCAAAGATGACGTTCGGTCCCAGTTCGGCGGCGAGGGCTTCTCCCCGCTCCGCCGCGACATCAAAAATCGCGGCCTTCGCTCCCATGGCGGCCAGACTCCGGACACAGGCCTCGCCGAGACCGGAGGCGCCCCCCGTGACCACCGCAATGACATCCTGGATCTGCATGCAATTTCTCCCTTCTTTTCCATGGATTTTCCAAAATGTTTGACCGGCAGAACGCCGGTTCATGAATGCGCGAATAAGCGAAAAATCAGGCGCGGGAGCGCTTCCCCGCAGAGAGAGGGGAGAGCCCCAGCGTCTCGAGGAGGTCGCCGACGGCCACGGCCTGCTGCGTCGGATGGCGCATGGGCATATCATGGTTCACATCGTACTTCACCGTACGGCCTTCCCGGGTTTTTTCGAAATATCCCGCCCGTGCCAGATCGGCGATGATCGTCCGGACGGCCCTCTCCGTGATCCCCACCTCAAGGGAGAGTTCCCGGGCCGTGATCCGGGGATGCCTCGCCACAAAAAGGAGGACCAACGCGTGGTTGGTTACAAAGGTCCATTGCTTGACGGCTTTGGGATCTTTTTGCTTCGCAGAACCGACCATACCCTCTCCTTCCTTCCCCGGCGGGCGGCATCCGGATCCCATGAAAAAAACATTTGACAAGCGCCCGGCAGGATGCCATATGTGTCATGAAAATTAATTCATGAGTGCACATTCCTTTTCTTAAAACAAAACTAACAGATCCCCTTGAATTGTTCAAGTGATTTCGGAAGGGACGACCATTCATGGATGGAAAGGAGGGAAACGGGATGAGAAAAGCTCTTGCTTTGTTTGCCGCCCTGCTGCTGGTCGCCGCGCTGACGCTTTCCGCAGCGGGGTGCATGGACAGGGCCATGGCGCCCAAGGAAGAAGAAAAGAAGCCTGCCGCGGAGACGACGCCTGCTCCGGCGGCTGCACCGACACCTGCTCCGGCCGCTCCGGCCACGAAGTAGCCCAACCATCACCATGAACCCCCAAGGGGAGCGGGGCCTCTTCACGGAAGAGACCCCGCTTGCACGCCTCCGGTCCTGCACTCCACTTCTCACGCAAAGCCGATCCTCCCCGCCATCACCTCCGCGCGCCCCTCGATCGGCTCAGTTCCGCGCACAACCGCAGATCGCCGCGGCCTGCCGGGCCTGTCAACCGGAAATCCGCCTCTGTCCTCCTGCAAGGCACGGATGCCACCAAACTCTCTTAGAAGCTCACCCCAGCCCTCGCGGAAAAAAAGGGACCGTCGGCGATGTCGAGGCGGTTGAAATGGCGGTCGCCATAGTCCTCCCCCTCGAAGATGAGTCGGTCGAAGGCATAGCCGGCGGCGATGTCGAGATCAAGGCGCTTCCCAATCCGCCACTGGAGACCGGCCGTCAGGCGCTTTTCGTCCTGAAAGAGGCGCCGGTCCTTCTCCCGGCGGTCGGCCCTGGCGTAGCGCTCGCTCCGCCAGTCGAAGGCGGCCAGCGCCTTGAGCGGAGGAGCGATCCGCCAGGTAACCCCGGCATGGACGGTCCGAACGGGGAAATAGGCGATCTCGAATGCGAGATCCTTGAGCGGTTTCACCTCAAGGAACGCAAACGGGATGCCGACGACCGCCCGGAAGCGATCGTTCGGCTCATACCAGTACCCCACGCCGGGAAGCGGCAGATCGGGCAGGAACTCGCGGTTGCTGTCGTAGCTCAGCAGCAGGAGCCAGGCGTTTTTCCCGCCGTCGGGAATCCGTGTGAAGAGGGTGGCCCAGAGACGGGTTTCGTCCGTCGAATCGAACGGCTTGTCGCTCGCCGAGCCGACGCCGGCAGCGACGCCCCCGATCCAGCCGCTTCCAAAACGCTGCCGGTATTGGGAGTGGATGTCCATGTCCCAGAGGGTGTCCGGAAAACGCTCCCCGGTCGCGGGCAGGACGGCGTCCGTTTCGATCTCCCGGATGCGCAGGCGGGCCCCGACCGACCACTCCCGCGTCTCGCCCTGCAGAACCGGAGCCTGGTAGAGAACCCGGTGATCGGTCGACCGCCACTCCTTCGCCTGGCCGCTCACCTCCCGGGCGGGGGCGAGAACGGACTGAACGCTGAACAGCGGCTTGGCCTTCCCCATTTCCGGACCGAGCCAGCGGATGATCTCCCCCTGGGCGGACGCGGAAGAGGGCAAAATGAGCAGGAACAGGACCGTCCAAATCGCAATGAGGGTGGAGCCCCTCATCGGCACATTCAATTCTTGGGACATGGGAACCTCCTTCTGGTTTCTCTCGGTCGGCTCGGGGCAGATCGATATCTCCCCAACATACCCCCGCGTCTCTTTTTCAAAAAAATCCCCTCTTCAGGAGTTGGGGGGCTCTTGGGCCTCAGGCGCAAAACGGCTTGAGCCATCCGGGTTCACGTTGCAACTCCAGACAGGAGGTAGGAGTTTTGTGCGGTTGAATGATCTTCAGAATCAGCGATTTCAAGCTATTCGACCTTTTCGAAGTGGGACCGGCTCACCCCCTCGAGAAGCTGAAACGCGGTCGCCCGCACGGCAAACACCTTCGCCTCGCCGCTCTCGGCGAACTCTCGGAGGTGCGGGTGTTTTTCGAGCAGCCTCGAGAGGATTTCCCTCTCCTTCCGCTCGTCGCCGATCTTCCGGAAGACACCGCTCACGGTGAGGGCCCGGATCTCCTTCCGCCGACGCTCCACGTCCTCCTCGCGGGTGTCGATCAAGAGGCTTACGGCGCTGTTCCCTTCCAGATTCCGGTATTTCCTCGTATCCGGCAGGGTGATCATGTAGAACTCGCGGCAGTCGTCGTCGGTCACGTAGGACATCAGCGAGCAGTGGGGCTCGCCCCCGGAGACGGTCGACAGGACGCAGACGTCCTTCCGCCGGATCAGGTCTTGGATGGCTTCCAGCATTCCCCGTTTACCCCCCATCTTCCTTCAGCCATGAAACCCGCCAACAAGGTTTGGCCATGGCCATGCTCTTGCAAACATCTGTCCCGCGCGGTCCATCCGGTTGTCCGTTGTCCAAAAAGGCTCTCGATATTCGCCGACCCAACCCGGACGCCCGAACAATGTTATTCATACAACGGACCCTTGCGGAAAACAAGGGCGGTTTTCCCCCTCCACCCCACCCGCTCCTCCCGAGGGAAATGCATGAGAATTCGGTTTGATCGGCCGGCTTCCCCGTGATACAATCCACCCTACCTCGCAATCAAAGGGGTTCAACTTCTCCAGGCCATCCGCGCGGATGGCCGCTCGTCTCAGGAGGGGCGCATGGTTTACGAATCGCGTTCGAGGATCGCCGTCGTCGGCGGGGGCGTCGCCGGGATCGCTGCGGCCCACCTCCTGCAGCGGCGGCACGACGTCACGCTCTATGAAAAAAACGACTACGTCGGCGGCCATACCCACACGGTCGTGATCGACCAAGGCCCTGACACGGGAACCCCAGTCGACACAGGGTTTATCGTCCTGAACGACCGCACCTACCCGCTGCTGATGCGCTTCCTTGCGGGGCTCCGGGTGCCCATCCGCAAATCGGACATGTCCTTCAGCTACACCTGCCGCAGGACGGGTCTCCAGTACGCCAGCCGGAACCTCAACACCCTCTTCGCCCAGCGGGAGAACCTTTTGAGTCCCGGCTACTGGAGATTCCTCCTGGCGATCGTCCGCTTCAACACGGCCACCCGGAGGCGGCTCGCCGCGGGTTTGCTCAAGGACCTCTCCCTGGGTGAATACCTTCAGCGGGAGAAGGTCCTCCCGGCCCTGATTGAATCCTATTTGATCCCCATGGCCGCGGCCATTTGGTCCACGCCGGACGCGCGGATGATGGACTTCCCGGCGGAGAGCTTCTTCCGCTTCATGGAGAACCACGGCCTGCTGACGGTGACCGACCAGCCCCAGTGGTACTTCGTAGAGGGGGGAAGCCACAGCTACGTGAGGGCTTTTCTGAGTGCGTTCGGCGGCCGGGTCTTCACGAAGCGTTCCGTAGAGCGGATCCGGAGGACCGAAACCGCAGCAGTTCTGACCTTCGCCGACGGCGGGGAGGAGGGCTTCGACCAGGTCGTCGTCGCGACGCATGCAGACGAGGCTCTCTCACTCCTGGCCGATCCCTCGCCCGAGGAGACGGCCTCCCTCTCCCCCTGGTCGTACAACCGCAACCGGGTGGTCCTGCACACGGACGCGTCATTTCTCCCGGAAAACCCCCGCGCCCGGGCCTCCTGGAACTACGTCCGCGAGCGGGATGTCTCCACGGACGCCCCGGTCACCTTGACCTACCACATGAACCTCCTCCAGGACCTCAAGACCCAAAAAGAGTACTGCGTCACGCTCAATCCCCTACGAACGATTCCCCGGGAACACGTGATCCGCGAGTTCCTCTACACGCACCCGACCTACACCGCGGCGGCACTGGCCGTGCAGCCTTTGCTCCCAGGCCTGAACGGACGGCGCCGAACCTTCTTCTGCGGGAGCTATTTCGGCTATGGTTTTCATGAGGACGCCCTCCGGTCAGCGACCCAGGTTGCGGAAAGGTTCGGGATCCCCCTATGAGATCGGCGCTCTTCCAGGGGTATGTCCGCCACACCCGCTTCGCGCCCGTCGAGCACCATCTCCAGTACCCCCTCTACCTTTTCGCGATCGACCTCGACGAGTTGGAGACGCTCGACCGCACCCTGCGGCTCTTCGGCCACAACCGCACCCGCCCGTTCTCGCTCCACGACCGGGACTACCTGACCGAGGGCGACGAACCGATCCGCGGGAAGCTGTTGCGCCTTCTGGAAAGGGAGGGGGTGGCGGGCCAGGCGGCGCGGATCATCCTCGTCACCTCGCCCCGCCATTTGAGTCGGGTGTTCAACCCGGTGAGCTTCTATTACTGCTTCACACCCGCAGAGGAGCTGCTGTGCGCCGTGGCGGAGGTGAACAACACGTTCGGCGAGCGCCACGTCTACGTCCCTCGGCGTGATCCCGGCGATCCGCCCGGATTCCCCGCCCGCTTCGCCGCCCGGAAGGCCTTCCATGTCTCGCCCTTCAACGACAGGGAGGGAACCTATCATTTCTTCTTCGGCAACATCTATCGGGAGCTGGACATCCGCATCGAACTCCGGCGGGGCGACACCCTCGCCTTTTCGGCGGAGCTGTGGGGGAAGATGCGGCCGCTCAGCGACCGGAATCTCCTCGGGACGCTGCTGCGACACCCCCTGATGGCGCATATGACGATGGCGCGGATCTACAGTGAGGCGGCAAAGCTCTACTTCCTGAGGAAGCTCCCCTACCACCCCAAGCCCGTGCCGATGAGCGCGATGACGATCGGTCGGCCCCGCCCCTCCGCCGGGCAGCGCCTCTGCCGGAAGCTGATCCTGGAGCGGCTCGAACGGATCGACCGGGGAACGATCCGGATCTCCCTCCCCGAGGGGAAGCGGATCGACTGCGGCGACCCTGCCTCCGAACCGAAGGCGGACTGGTCGATTCACGACGACCGCTTCTTTTCCCGGACCGCCCTGGGGGGCGATATCGGCCTCGGGGAATCCTACGTGGACGGGGAGTGGGACAGCTCCGACGTCGCCCGCCTCTTCGAAGTGCTGATCGCCAACCGGGATCATCTTGCGGACGGGAACTTCTGGACAGCCGCCCTTGCCCGCGCCCGGGACCGGATCCGCCATCTCCTCCGGGAAAACACCGTATTCGGCAGCCGCCGCAACATCCGGGAGCACTACGACCTGGGGAACGACTTCTACGAAACCTTCCTCGACGCCTCGATGACCTATTCCTGCGCGCTGTTCCGCAGGCCGGAGGAGACACTGGAGGAGGCCCAGAAAAACAAGCTCCGGGCGATGATCGCCAGGGCGCGGATCAGCCCCGAGGACCATGTCCTGGAGATCGGATGCGGATGGGGAGGCTTCGCGATCGAGGCCGTCCGGCAGACCGGCTGCCGCGTCACGGGGATCACCGTCTCCCCTGCCCAGCAGGCCGAGGCCCGGGAAAGGATCCGCCGGGAGGGAATCGAGGAACGGATCGACATTCGACTCACCGACTACCGGCACATCGAGGAGACCTTCGACAGGATCGTCTCGATCGAGATGCTCGAGGCAGTCGGCCACCGATACCTCCCGACCTTCTTCCGCCGCTGCGCCAAGCTCCTCAAGCCGGAGGGGATCATCGCCCTTCAGACGATTACGATCCCCGACGAGCGCTACGACGACTACCGGCGGGGAACGGACTGGATTCGAAAGCACATCTTCCCCGGCGGCCACCTCCCCTCGCCGGGGGTGATCGAAAGGGCCGCGGCCGGGGCCGGCCTGGCGATCGTCGAGCGGGAGGAGATCGGCCTGCACTACGCGCGCACCCTGCGGGAGTGGCGGAACCGCTTCCTGGCCCGGACGCCGGAGATCGAGCGGCTCGGCCTGGGACGGTCGTTTCAGCGGAAGTGGCTCTATTACCTCGCCTCCTGCGAGGCCGGCTTCGCCTCCGGGGCGACGGGAGACCTGCAGCTCGTCCTGCAAAAAGAGAGGAGCGGACATAGATGACCTTATCGATGAAAAAACTCCTCCTCGCAGCGGTTGTCTTTCCGCTGACCCTGGGGGGGTGCGCCCACAAGGCGCAGGAAGGAGTCGAGATGATCCGATACGAAAAGGCCCTCGCCGAGACCGTTCCGGCGAAGGCCGGCATGCTGCAGCCCGGCTCCCCGGAGGAGAGGGAGGCAGTCGCGCGCTTCAAGGAGTTCTACAAGGTCTTCTCAGCGGAGGTGATCCGGAAGAGCCTGCGCGGCCTCTACGCGGACGGCGCCTACTTCCGGGACGGCTTCAAGGAGGTCGTGGGCATCGACGAGATCGAGGCCTATTTCCTCAGCAGCGCCGAAGGGGTCCAGAGCTGCACCTTTGACATCCGGGAGACGGCTGTCCACGAGGGGAACTACTACTTCCGCTGGATCATGGATCTGACGATGAAGCGCAGCCCCAACGACCCGATCCGGACGGTGGGGATGTCCCATGTCCGCTTCGACCGGGGCGGGAAGGTGAGCTTCCACCAGGACTACTGGGACACGGGCGCAGTCTATGAGAAGATCCCGGTGCTGGGCGCGGTGATCCGCTGGATCAAGGCGAAGTTCTGATTTACCGTTGGCGTCCAGTTGACGTGAGAGGACAAGGACCGACAAGGGTTCTACGCAATCACGCATCCCCTCGAGGAGGAGATTCTTCCGAACCCGCGCTGGCTGTCAGCGGCTCCTTTTTGGAATCGGGACGATCTGGCCGAGGTCCGGGATGACGAAGCGGGAGGGGTCGAGCTTGCGCTCGACGATCCGGCGCTTCAGGTCGAGGGCCGGATATCCGGGCGGCTCGTCGCCGAGGTAGAATGTCCCCCACTGGGTGGGGATGAAATGGCGTGCCTTGAGGTCGTCGAAGGCGTCGATCGCCTCGTCGATGTCCATGTGCGCGTAGTGCATGAACCAGCGGGGGCGGTAGGCCGTCGTGGGCATCAGGACATAGTCGATGTTGGGGTAGAGGCGGCCGATCTCGCGGTAGCCGATGAAATAGCCGCTGTCGCCCGCGAAATAGACCGTCGTGGAGGGAGTGACCACCATGAAGCTTGCCCAGAGGGTGGCGTTGGCCGCCTGCCCGATCCGCCGCGACCAGTGCTGCATCGGCAGGCAGACGACCTCGTTTCCGCTGCCCCCGTTCGCCTTCTGCCACCAGTCCATCTCGACCACGTCTTTCTTTCCCAGATCCGTGATGAACGCCTTCAGCCCCAGCGGGACGTAGAAGCGGGCGTCGTCGGGGAGAGCCTCGATGCTCTTGCGGTCGAGGTGGTCGTAGTGGTTGTGGGAAATGAGGACGTTGAGCTTCCGGATCCCCAGCCTCCCGATGTCTGCCGCGGTGAGAGCCGGCGGCGTCTTCCGCTTCGGGAGGAGCGCCCGCTCGGAAAACATCGGATCCGTGAGCCAGTAAACGCCCCCCAGCCGCATGAGGAAGGTCGCATGGCCGACCCAGAGGAGGAAGTCCCCCTCCGGCAGCGCCCGGATCCGCTCCGCCGCATCGGGGACAACTGCGGGCAGAGGCCCCCCGTCCGAAAGGGGGTTGTCTTCCCTGCGCGAGAACTTCCAGCGGAGGAAGCGGGAGAAGCCTTTTCTCTCCATCGCCATCCAGGGATTGAAGAAGCGGCCGTCCTCGAAGTGCGGGGCGTAGAGGTCCTCAACCCGGGTGGCCTCGACCCCCGCCCTCCAGGCCGCCTCGCTGAAATCCTGCTGCGCCGTCGCGCAGCCGACCGTCATCAGGAAAAGCGGAAGCGCCGCCGCGATGAAGAGCCTCTTGATCCGGATCCGCAAAATCCCTCCTTTCGGAAATCCCCGGCTGAAACGCCCCTCCTTCGCCTCCGCCGGGCAATCCCCCCCCTCCATCACCGCAGGAGGAGCTGGTTGTCCTTCGAACGGGACTCGCCGAGGCTCGTGACCGCGATCGCCGGGCGGCCGAGGACGGGGCATTGGGTCTCGCAGATCCCGCAGCCGATGCAGAGCTCCAGGTCCACGTGCGGCCGCTTCACGGCCGCCTCCTTCCC
>JBFYYH010000238.1:0-2852 GCA_041310125.1 Syntrophaceae bacterium
AAAGGGATGCCAATCTGCGGGCCATGGAAAAGGCCCTTGCCGATTTTGTTGATCGGCTGAAGCAGGGGGGAGTTGGCCTATTCTATTACTCCGGACACGCGCTGCAGGTCGGTGGGGTGAACTATCTTCTCCCCGTTGCGGCAAGAATAAGCCGGGAGTCGGATTTCAGTCAGGAAACCCTGGATCTGGGGAAGGTCATCACGGAGATGGCAAACACCCGTAACGGTTTGAATATCGTCATTCTCGATGCCTGCCGGGACAATCCTTATTACCCGGGCTTCCGAAACGTCGCCCGTGGCCTGTCGCGTGTGAGCAACGTCCCGGCGGGGATGTTCATTGCTTATTCGACGTGGACAAATCGAATGGTGAAAGATGAAGACAGGGATGGGGGAATCAGCCCCTACACCCAGGCGCTTCTGGAGAACATGACCAAACCCGGACTGACCCTGAACAATATCTTCATGAAGGTGCAAAGCAAATTACTGAAAGAAACAGGGCAGATGCCTTTGGAATTGTCGACCTTGGGCAGAGATTTCCTTTTTATGCCCGGACCGCCCGGGATATTGGCCGCCACGGTTCCCCCTGCGAAAACGGCATCTGATCTCGATGACGCGAATCGAAAATTGGAGGAGGAGCAGCGCCGCATATTGGAAGAGAGAGCCTCGTTGGCGAATAAGAAGGCCCTGGAAATGACCCGCCAGATTGAAGCAGAGGAAAGGGAGCGCCTGACGGCAGAGCAGGGCAGGGCACGTCAGGAGGAGGCGCGGCACCTGGAGACAAAAAAGCCGTCCCTGGAAGAGGGACGGCCCTCTCAACCCACGGCCCGGGAAACCGCAAGGGATGAGCGTTTCATCGCCTATAAGGATGGAACGGTCCTGGACACGAGTACGAACCTGATGTGGGCGGCGAAGGACAACGGGAGAGATATCAAGTGGGCAAACGCCGAGTCCTATTGCAAAAACTATCGCGGAGGCGGCCATAAGGACTGGCGGATGCCCACTCAGGATGAGCTGGCGGGATTGTATGATGATGATCAATCTTATCGATCCAAGTGTGGAGACGTTAAATTGACAAAATTGATTCGTCTTTCCTGTGGTGCTTCCTGGGCTTCGGAAACGCGAGGCTCCGATGCTGCCCTTTTCTATTTCTACTATGGCTCCCGAAGCTGGGTTCGCCAGTCGTATGGCCGCAGCGCCCGGATTCTCCCGGTGCGTTTCTGCAAATAGGATTTTGGTTATTTGGATCTTTGGTTATTGGGGTTCAGGAACTCTGGTCGCAGCTTTCTTCAACATCCCGCGATTACGCCCTTGAGAAGAAACCCCTGTTTCTAATGTTTATCTTCAGTACTTTCATCTATTTCCATGCTTATGTCTGCAGGTGGAATCCAACACGGAAAAGCCCTCCGAGGCACAGGCCGATCCGCGGCTTCCCCGCACCGCCGTCCACGCCCGGGAATATTTCGAGACCCCTTCAGCCCTTCATTCGGGTCTCCGGCACAACCAGGGTGCGGCCCGAGATCTTCCCCTGAAGGATCGCCTGGATCGACTCCCCCAGGTCGTCGAGCGTGATCGTCCGGACCATCCGCTCCAGCCGGTCCGGCTTCCACGCCCCGGCCAGCTTTGTCCAGACGTCGAGACGGACATCCATCGGGCACTGGACGGAATCGGTGCCCAGGAGCCGCACCCCCCCCGGAGGATGAAGGGAAAGACCGTCGTCGAGACCCCGCCGCCGCCGACCATCCCGCAGTTGGCGATGACGCCCAGGTAGCGCATCGACTTGATCACGTTCTCCAGGGTCTTCCCGCCCACCGTGTCGTAGGCCCCTGCCCACTGCTCCTTGAGCATCGCCTTCGGGGAATCGGCATTCAGGATCTCCCGGGGGATCACCTCCGCCGCGCCGATCTCTTTCAGATATTCGGTCTGCGCCGGATCGCCTGCCGCCGTCACCTGGAAGCCGAGCTTCGCGAGGATTGAGACCGCGACGCTTCCGACGCCGCCCGCGGCGCCGGTGACAAGGACCGGACCTTTTTCTGGCGTGAGACCGTTTTGGAGCATGTGCCGGATTCCCAGGGCGGCGGTGAACCCGGCCGTGCCCAGGATCATCGCCTCCCGCAGGGTCAGTCCCGCGGGAAGCGGCACCACCCAGCCCGCGGGGACGCGGCAGTACTCGGCGTAACCGCCGTCCGTGTCCATTCCCAGGTCATAGCCCGTCACGAGGACCGGATCTCCCGGCCGGAAGGATCCAGCCGTGGATTCCACGACCGTCCCGGCCGCATCGATCCCCGGGATGTGGGGAAACTTCCGGGTCACCCCGGGATTCCCCGTCGCGGAGAGCGCGTCCTTGTAGTTGAGCGACGAACAGGCCACCCGGATCAGCACGTCGCCGGACGGCAATTCCCCGACCGTCAGACTTACGATCCTCCCCTGAAAACCCTCCCCTTCCCGGACCACCCGGTACGCCCAGAACGATTCATCCATGGCGACTCCTTTCGTTTCCGTTTTCGTTCGAATTTTTTAAGCGCTCTTTCTCCCCTTTTCACGGGATCCGGGCAAAAACCAAGGCAGATTGCCCGACCGACGGCATCCCCCCTCATCGGGCGTCCAGACAGGCGGCTATCTCCTCCAGGCTGGAAGCGATTCTTGGGCCAAGCCGGTAAATGGTTTCACTGACGAAAAAAACCTTTCCCGAGCGAACGGCATCGACCATGTCCAGCCTCAGGACGAGGGGTCTTGCCCGTTCCTCGATCCCAGGTTCCTTTCCGAAAAACAAGGCGTCCGGTCCCAGGCGGAGGATCTCCTCCAGGGAATATTTGGGATACCTCGTTGTCCCAGTCGCTGCGATATTATGGATTC
>JBFYYH010000239.1:0-5588 GCA_041310125.1 Syntrophaceae bacterium
GCCCACAGCCGGGACAATTTTGCCCGCGGGGCGATCCGTGCCGCCCTCTGGGTCGTGGGCCGTCCGAACGGCCTCTACGACATGCAGGATGTCCTCGGCCTGAGGAGAGGGTAGGGGGGAAGGATGGGGTTGCCGGGTCCGGCCGATGCGGGGATCCGCGGGATCATCGCCTTCATCGGGATCGGCTCCAATCTGAAGGATCCCGCCGAACGCTGCCGCGAGGCGGTACGGAACCTCGGAATGGCCCCGGGCATCCGGTTTTTGCGCTCTTCGCCCCTCTATCGGACAGAGCCGGTTGGGCCGCAGGAGCAGCCGTGGTTCGTCAACGCGGCCGCCGAGATCCGGACGGCACTCGCGCCCCGGCCGCTTCTGGAGGCGTTGCAGGAAATCGAGCGGAAGATGGGTCGGCAGGGGGGGACGAAGTGGGGGCCGCGGGTGATCGACCTGGATCTCCTCCTCTACGGCCAGGAGGTCGTCCGGGAAGAGGGGCTGGTCATTCCCCATCCGGAGCTTCACCGGAGGCGCTTCGTGCTGGCGCCGCTGTGCGAGCTCGCCCCCTACGCGATCCATCCTGCGTTCGGCGTTTCGCTCCACGGCCTGATGGATCGCCTGACGGATCCCGGGCGCGTGGAACGGTTGGAGGACAACGAAGGATGATCATCCGTCTGGCCATCGGCATCCTGATCCTTTTCCTCCTCTACAAACTTCTCCGGAAGGGGGCCTCCCTGGCGGGGAGACGTTCCGGTAAGGCCGCACCGCCGGCTGCGGCCGGGGAGGATCTGGTGGAGGATCCTTACTGTCACACCTATGTTCCGCTGAGCCACGCCTGCCGGGCGTCGCTCGGCGGGAAGACCGTCTATTTCTGCAGCCGAAAATGTCTGGAAGAGTACGAACGGGAAAAGAAAGAGTGTACGTGAACGAACCGGAGATCCCCCCATGATCGATTTCCTGAAACGCTCCTTTGACCGGCTTCCCATCGCGCCCGAGAATAGGGAGATCTACAATCTTCCGAACACGATCTCCCTGCTCCGGATCGGCGTCATTCCCGTGCTCTTCGCCCTCCTTCTCTCCCCCGGACGGGCGATGAGCCTGCTCATCGCATCGCTTTTCATCGCGGCGGCGCTGACCGATCTCCTCGACGGGTACATCGCACGACGATACCAAATCGTCACGACAATGGGAAAGTTTCTCGATCCGATCGCCGACAAGCTGATCGTGAACACCGCGATGATCCTCTTGATCCCGATCGGCCGCATTCCCGCCTGGATCGTCGCCCTGATCGTCATCCGCGACTTTGCCGTGGACGGCATGCGCAGCGTCGCCTCCTCCAGCGGGCTGGTCATTCAGGCAAGCCCCCTGGGAAAACGGAAGACCCTCTGCGAGATCTTCGCCGTCTCCGCGCTTATGATCCATTATCCCCTGTTCGGCGCCGACGCCCAGACCGTGGGCATCGTCATTCTCTACATCGCCCTGGTCCTTGCGATCGTCTCCGGCGTGGACTATTTCCTGAAATTTTACCGGAACGGCATCCGGAAGGATTGAATCCAGCCGTTTTCGGTTCTGCGCAACTTTCCTGAGGAGGGGCGCATCATGATCGACAGCGAAACGATTCGCCATCCGGCCTTCGATCGTCCCGGGATCTGCAGCCGGCTTTTTTATCCGCGCCGCGAGACCGCTCCTTTCCGGATCGGCGCCGGCTTCCGGAGACTCTCGATTCCCGTGGAGAAGGATGTGGTGGTGGGCGGCCGGTTTCACGAGGCGGGGAAGGAGGATCCCGTCCTTCTTTTCTTTCACGGGAACGGCGAAATCGTGGAGGACTATGACGATCTGGGGGCCGTCTACCGCGGGATGGGCATCCACTTTCTCCCCGTCGACTACCGGGGATACGGTCTTTCCTCCGGGGTGCCGACGGTCACCTCCATGATGCGGGACGCCCACCGCATCGTGGAGTACGTCCGGTCATGGCTTGCCGAGGCCGGTTTCCACGGTCCCCTCGTGGTGATGGGCCGTTCCCTGGGAAGCGCCCCCGCCCTGGAGGTTGCCCGCCACCACGCAGAGACGGTCCGGGGGCTGATCATCGAGAGCGGATTCGCCCGAATTCTCCCCCTGCTGGCCCTTCTGGGGATCGACGATCCGGAACTCAGTGAGGAGGAGGGACCGCGAAACCTGGAAAAGATCCGGGAGGTCCGGATGCCGACCCTGATCATCCACGCCGAATGCGACCCAATCATCCCCTTTGCCGAGGGAGAAGACCTTTTCCAAAACTCGGGCGCCGAGCGGAAAACCTTCCTCGAAATCCCCGCTGCCGGCCACAACGACCTCTTCTTTCGCGGGAGAGAAGCGTACCTCAATGCCATTGGAATATTTATGGAAATGGTCGCTTCCTCCCGATAGCCGCAGCCCGTTGCGAAGGGAAGTTTTCTATTGACAAACCCTTTTTATTTGTTATAGTCACGCCCCATCACGCCATGAGCGGGCGTAACTCAGTGGTAGAGTGCCACCTTGCCAAGGTGGACGTCGACGGTTCAAATCCGTTCGCCCGCTCCATTTTGAATCCATCCGGCGGCATAGCCAAGTGGCTAAGGCAGCGGTCTGCAAAACCGTTATTCTCCGGTTCGAATCCGGATGCCGCCTCCATTCGCAAAGGGGGCAGCAATCTTGGGCTGGCCCCTTTTCCTTGGGTTTCGTTGCACCTCCTCACGGATTTCACCAGACGCAAAGAGCGGACTGCAGAGGGTTTCCGCGGAGAAGGGCATTGTCACGAGGGCAGGATGATCTTTTCAGGGAGAGAGGAATGAAATTATCCGTGAAACAAGGGGACCTTTTCCGGAGCGCGAGCGAAGCGGCCGTCGTCGCCCTTTTCGAGGACGAGGAGATTCTGCAGGGAGCAGCGGCCGGAGTGGACCGGGAAAGCGGAGGCCTCCTCGGCGAGGTTCTGAACCGGGGGGATTTTTCGGGACAGGTGAATCAGACCTCGCTGATCTATCCCCGGAGACCTTGTCCGTTGAAGCGGGTGATCGCCGTGGGCCTCGGAAAGAGGTCGGAGATCACCCCGGAAAGGATTCGGGGAGCCTTCGCCAGGGCGGCACGGCAGATCCGCTCGCTCAACGCCGGGGAGATTTCCGCGTCGTTGGATTTTGGAAATCTTGCCCTTTCGCCGGAGGTTCTGACCGAGGCTGTCGTGGAGGGGGTCCGGCTCGGCCTTTACCGCTTTGAATCCTTTAAAACCGGCAAACGGGATCCCGGGCGGGAAATTGCCTCCCTCTCGATTGTGGAGGCGGATGCCGCCTCGCTCCGCCGGATTCGGGCCGCCATGAAAACCTCGAAGGTGATCACGGATTCGGTTTGCCTGGCGCGCGACCTGGTTTCCATGCCGGCCAACGAGATGACCCCCAGAGATCTCGCGAACGAGGCGAGGAAGAGCGCCAGGGGTACGAAACTCCGCTGCCGGGTGGTCGGTCCCGCGGCGATGAGAAAACTGGGGATGAAGGCATTGCTTGCCGTGGCCGCCGGAAGCGCCGAGCCGCCTCGTTTCATCATTCTCGAATACCGGGGAGGAGAGAAGGGGGGGCCGGTGATCGTTTTCGTCGGCAAAGGGCTCACCTTCGACAGCGGAGGCATCTCCCTCAAGCCAGCCGAAAAGATGGAGCGGATGAAGGATGACATGGCGGGCGGGGCCGCCGTGATTGCCGCCCTGCGGGCGGCAGCGCGGCTCTTTTTGCCGGTCAATCTGGTCGGCCTTGTCCCTGCGGCAGAGAACCTTCCCGGCGGGAAGGCTTACAGGCCCGGAGATATCGTGAGGTCCCTTTCGGGGCAGACGATCGAGATCGTCACCACAGACGCCGAAGGCCGTCTGATCCTGGCCGACGCCCTGACCTATGCCGGACGGTTCAAACCGGCGGCGATCATCGATCTGGCGACGCTCACGGGGGCCTGTGTTGTGGCCCTGGGGGATCACGTGATCGGCATGCTGGGGAACGACGACGGCCTGAAACGGCAGCTCCGGGAAGCCGGAGACCTCAGCGGCGAGAGGGTATGGGAACTTCCCCTCTGGGAAGAGTATGATGAACTGATCCGGGGAGAGGCCGCGGATCTCAAGAATTCCGGGGGGAGGGCCGGCGGGGCGATCACCGCGGCCGCATTTCTGAGCCAGTTCACGGGAGGTTATCCCTGGGTCCATCTCGACATCGCCGGACCGGCCTGGCTGGCCAAGGAGAAATCCTACATTCCGAAAGGCGCCTCGGGCGTGGGGGTTCGCCTTCTGCTGCAGTTTATCCGGAGCCGATGCGCTCAGGGGAAGGGGGATTGACGCGCCCCCGCGGGACCTCTCTTCCCGGATGAAAAAAGAGGAAAGGAAGGGACGAAAAAATCCTTGCATTTATAAAAAAGAGGTGTTATTGGCTCACATCCGCCTGTTTTTAGACGTTGTTTCTGGAATCAAGGGCTGACCGACAGGGGCGGGACAGGAAGAAGTTGGGTGTTTGGATTTTGCAGGATAATCAAACCACGCCGGCTCGGAACAGGGTTCTGAGAAGGGGTGGTTTTTTTATGGGGACGGGATGCGAAACCCGTCGGGACAAATTTTAGGAAAGGGGGGTGCAAGACTTTGGCAGAAGGGAAAGTAAAGTGGTTTAACGAGAAAAAGGGGTTCGGCTTCATCGAGAATGATGAGGGCGGAGATGTGTTTGTTCATTTCAGCGCCATTCAGGGCGAGGGCTTCAAGACCCTGTACGAGGGGCAGAGGATCCGGTTTGAGATCGAACAGGGCAAGAAGGGGCCGGCTGCGGTAAACGTCCAGCCGTTATAAGGGAAACGAAAACCTCTGCGGATACCCCGGCCGCCCTTGGCAGCCGGGGTATTTTATTGTCCTTTTTCCCAGGCTTTTTTCCGGGACCTTTCCGGGAAATGTTTTCCAGGGGAAAGGTGCTTGCTCGAGGGGAAGGAAGCTCGCGCTTACAGACTCTGTCCTGCCCGCGATGACGGAAACAAACTAGTCTGGGAGGGGGAATCCGATGGATGGGACCCTGCAGCAAAGATTCCGGGAAAGGTACAATCTGCTCGTGGTCCTCGGACCCACGGCCTCAGGAAAAACGCGGCTTTCCGTCGTTCTCGCGCGAAGGATCGGGGGAGAGATTCTCTCCGCCGATTCCCGGCAGGTCTATATCGGAATGGATCTGGGGACCGGAAAGGATCTGGCGGACTACGGCGTCGGAGAAGAAGCGGTTCCCCGGCACCTGATCGACCTCCTCAATCCGTGCGAGGAGTACAGCGTCTTTGCATTCCAGAAGCACTTTTTCCGCGTTTTTCGGGAGGTGACGGAACGGGGAAGGATCCCGATTCTGACCGGCGGTACGGGGCTCTACCTGGATGCGGCGCTCCGGGGATACCCCATGAAGGAGGTTCCTGCGGATCAGGCGCTGCGCAGCGAACTGGCCGGGAAGGACCTGGACTCACTTCGCCTCCGCTACCGGAACCTCTGCCCCGCCCCCCACAACACCACCGATTGGCAGGAGCGGGAAAGAATCATCCGTGCAATCGAAATCGCGGAGTTCGAGCGGGAGCATCCCGGTGATCCCGGACCGCTCCCG
>JBFYYH010000240.1:0-3676 GCA_041310125.1 Syntrophaceae bacterium
GTCCGGGCGATTGCCTCCGCCATCCAGGAAAACTTGAAAAAGGAGGGGATCCTTCCCCTGGGGGTCGAAGGGGAAGCCGCGGGCAGTTGGATCCTGTTGGACTACGACGACGTGATCCTCCATGTCTTCCTCGAGGGTGTAAGGACCTTTTATGACCTGGAAAGACTCTGGTCGGAGGCGCCGCGGATGGCCATTCCCGACGAGTCGACCTCTCTGAAGGCGCTCGCCGAGGGGATGTGATCTTGAAGGAGATCCTGAGCGGGATCGCCGATCTGGTCTTTCCGCCCCGCTGCGTCACCTGCGGCGTCCTTCTGGAAAAGCGGACCCCGCTTCCCTTCTGCCCGGCCTGCGCGGGTGGGATCCGACTGATCCGATCCCCGCTCTGCTCCCGCTGCGGCCTGCCCTTCCTTGAGCCGGAAGGGGAAGACCACCCCTGCGGGGAGTGTCTCGCGGCGGAGAGGCCTTACGCCGTCGCCCGGGCGGTCGGATATTACGAAGAGACGCTCCTCCGGGCGATCCACCTCTTCAAGTACCGGGGGAAGACGGGGATCGGCGAGGTTCTGGGGAAAATGATGGCCGATTTTGCGGGCGGGAGATGGGAGATGGGCGCTTTCGACAGGATCCTGCCGGTCCCCCTCCACCCGAAAAGGCTGCGGGAGCGGGGTTTCAACCAGTCCGTGATCCTGGCCTGCGAAATCTCGAAGCGGTTCGCCGTCCCGCTGGACCCCCGGTCGCTGGAGCGCCGGGTGCCGACGGCGCCTCAGGTCGGCCTCGGCCGGGAGGAACGGTCGGCGAATGTCCGGGGGGCCTTCGCGGTCGGGAGCCCGGAACGGATTGACGGAAAAAGAATCCTTCTGGTGGATGATGTATTCACCACGGGAAGCACCCTGGGGGAATGCTCGGCGGTCCTGTTGCGGGCCGGAGCGGAGGGGATCGCCGTACTGACGATGGCCAGGGCGGTCCGGAGCCTCGATTCACCCGCCGCCGGGGAGATTGGAACATTCTCCACAGGATGAACGAGCCGGAGGAGGGACCTCCCTCCGCGTGCAAAAGCCGCAGAGCCCCGCCCCTCGAACAGGATTCTGCGGAATCCGCAGCACGTCGCAATAAGCCTTGATTGGGAAGGAAGGGAACCGGATGGGGAAAATTCTCAACGGGCAGGAGCTGAAGGAAATCCTGGAACGCCAGCGGGGCGCGGGGAAGAAGATCGCCTTTACGAACGGCTGCTTCGACATCCTCCATGTCGGCCATGTCCGCTATCTTCGGGAAGCGCGCCGGACGGGCGATCTGCTCGTCGTGGGCCTCAACAGCGACGCCTCCGTCCGGGCGATCAAGGGGGAGTCGAGGCCGATCGTTCCCCAGGGGGAGCGCGCCGAGATCCTCGCCTCGCTTCTCTGGGTCGATTACGTAACCCTTTTTGAGGAGACGACCCCCCTCAAGCTGATCGAGTCCCTGCTTCCGGACACCCTCGTCAAGGGGGGAGACTGGCGGGAGGAGGCGGTCGTGGGACGAGAAGCCGTCCTCTCCCGGGGGGGGCGGGTCGTCATCGTCCCGTTCAGCGAGGGGGCCTCGACGACGAACATCGTCGAAAAGATCCGTCGTCTCTATGGGAATTCTTGAAACGACGGCAGATTCCGGTCCCGTTCCTCTTTTGATTCATTTTTCCCTTTACAAAAGCTTCTCCCTCATGTATGAGACTTGCCCCGAAATGAAATCAGGAAAGGGCTAGCCACGTGGCCAAGACGACACTGACCAAGGAAAAGGTGGAATTCTTCCGACACATGCTGACCCAGAAGATCAGCGAACTCCTGGGAGAAGCGGAAAAGACCGTTTCGGAAATGACCAGCGGCGTAAAGGAAAACTACCCCGACCCCAATGACCGCGCCTCCCTCGAATCGGACCGCAATTTCGAGCTTCGGATCCGCGACCGGGAAAGGAAACTGATCCTCAAGATGCAGGAAGCGATCAAGCGGATGGATGACGGCGTCTTCGGCATCTGCGAGGTCTGCTCAGGCCCGATCTCCGAAAAAAGGCTGATGGCCCGGCCGGTCACCACCCTCTGCATCGAATGCAAGATGAAGCAGGAAAAAATGGAGAAACTCAAGGGGGAGTGACCCCGTTCCCCTGCTTGCTCCAGACGGAGACGCGATGGTTTCACGATCCCCCTCCGGTTTCCCTTCCCATGGGGAACCGCAGAGGGATTTTCTTTGAGGGCCCTGCCGCATGTTTGTCCGGGTTGCCATCGACATCCCTTCCGACCAGACCTTCCTCTACGCCGTTCCCGATCCCCTGACCTCCGCCGTCGCGGTGGGGAAGCGCGCCCTGGTCCCCTTCGGAAAGAGGCGGGTCACCGGGCCTATCGTCGGAATCGAGGCCGAGGCGGCCTGTGATCGCCCCCCGCGGGAGATTCTCGGCCTTCCCGACCCCGAACCCCTCTTCGACGCCGACGATCTGATCCTCTACGAGTGGATCTCCCGCTACTACCTCCACCCGCTGGGCAAGGTCCTGGGCGAACTCCTCCCGGGAGGGATCAAGGTCGCCAGCGACCGCTGGCTCCGCCTCGTCGACGGCTCCGTCTCCCGCCCCCTTTCCCCGGGACAGGCGAAGATCCTGGAGCGCCTGGCCTCCCATCCGGATGGCCTTTCGCTCAGCCGTCTCCGCAGGGAAATGGGGAAGAAAGAGATCTACCGGGATCTGAGACTTCTCGAAGCTGCAGGGCTGGTCGTCTCCGAGGAACGCCTGAACCGGCCGCCGGTCCGGCCGAAGCGGGAGACCTGGATCGCCCTGAACGAAACCTGGGACCCCGGGACGGGCCTCACGAAAAAGCAGTCGCTCCTCGTCGGGCTCCTCCGGGAACAAAGCGAAACGAAGGTCTCCGACCTGCGCCCCCTCTTCGGCGAGACCGCCGCGTTTCTGGGAAGGCTGGAGGCCAAGGGCGTCATCCGGCGACTGGAGAGGGAGGTCTTCCGGGGGCCGGGAGAGTTTCCTGAAATCGGACGGAACGGAAGCGCCATCTCCCTGAACCCAAGCCAGGAGGCGGCGCTCGCGGAGATCTCGGAATGCCTCTCTTCGGCCCGGTACTGCCCCTGCCTCCTCCACGGCGTCACGGGAAGCGGGAAGACCGAGATCTACCTCCGGGCGATCGATGAGGTTCTCCGGGGCGGAGGCGGTGCGATCTATCTCGTTCCGGAGATCGCCCTCACGGCACAGCTCCTCTCGCGGATCTGGGGAAGGTTCCCCGGAAGGGAGATCGCCGTCCTCCACAGCGGCATCTCCCGGAGCGCCCGTTACGACCAGTGGAAGCGGATCCGCCGGGGAGAGATCCGCGTGGTTGTCGGCGCCCGCTCGGCCGTTTTCGCTCCGGTCCGCAACCTCCGGCTGGTCGTCGTGGACGAGGAGCACGACCCCTCCTACAAACAGGATGACCGGCTCCGCTACAACGCCCGCGACCTCTCGCTGGTCCGGGGCCGCCTCTCCCGGGCGACGGTGTTGCTGGGCTCCGCGACGCCCGCGCTCCAGACCTTCTTTCATGCGGCGGGGGGCCGATACCGCCATCTCCGTCTCCCCTTTCGGGTCGATAACCGGCCCCTCCCCCGGGTGGAGGTGGTCGATCTGAGGGTTGAGCGGGACGAACAGGGCCGGACACCCCTCCTCTCCCGCCTGAGATCGGAAGAGC